>CAJYHU010000049.1 GCA_913774655.1 uncultured Luteibacter sp.
CCCACATCGGGCAACGCGCGCATTTCGATCCGAAACGGTATCTCCGTTGGTTCGGTCCGGAGCTGATCGTCTTCGCCGACGATGCGGGGCAGTTCTTCGCCTTGCACTCGCCGGGCCGGAAAGACTGGTACGACTTCATCGCGTCCAACGCCGGCAACGGCTGGAAGACCGGCACCGCCCAGGTCAGCGGCACCACGGTGCACTGGCTGCGCATCCCGGGGCGCTCGCCCGACGCGATCGCGCCGCATGCCGCCCCCGAGCAGCGTGGGCTGCTGGCCGTGTTCGATCGCCTGGGCGGCACGTCGTGGTGGGTGGAAGACGGTGACTGGATCGTCATGGCGAAGGTGCCCCAGGCCCTCGCCGACCGCGCCGCGGCGAAACCCGATGTGGCGCTCGACGACTGGTTCAAGCGGCGCGCCTATCCCGGCAGCCGTACGCTTGCCGGCTTCACGGCCACCTCGCACGGTGCCCAGCGCGACGCCTACTACACGTACATCAGCCTGCTGCAGGCGCTGGGCAACCTGACCGACAGCACCCCGGACATCGCCGCCCTGCCCGCGGCGCATACCCTGGGCCTGCCCGACCAGGGCGTGCTCGGCGCCGCCGTCGAGGTCGACAACGACACCCTGGGACTTGCGTTCACCTACGAGCAGAGCCCGGTGGAACTGGCCGGCTCGGCGGGCGGCGGCGGCGCGGTGGCGACCGCGGCGATCCTCGCGGCGGTCGCCGTGCCGCAATACCAGGCGTTCACGCTGCGATCCGAGGTGACACGGGCGCTCGAAGCGGCCGAGCCGGCCAAAGCGGCCATCGCGGCCAAGCGGCTGGCCAGTGGTCGGTTTCCCGCCAGCAACGCCACCGCGGGCCTGGGCAAGCCCGAGACCCTCGGCAACGACTACGCCGGCTCGGTGGAGGTCGGCCAGGGCGGCCAGATCGTGGTCACCCTCGATAGCACCCCGCCACGCAAGGCCGATGCGAAGCTGGCCGGCGGCGAGCTCCTGCTCACGCCCCGGGTGGGCGAACACCGGATCGACTGGGATTGCTCGGCCGACGGCATCGACGCGAACTACCTCCCTGCCAGCTGCCGCAACCAGCCGCTGACGCCCTGAGGCAGGCGGCGCGGGGAGGTTCGCGGCCGGACCTCCCCGCCGTCATGCGAAAGACGCCAAAACCCTTTATAATCGGCGGCTTCCCAAACCAAAGAGGCGATCCGGCGTTACGCCGGCGCATAACGCATGTCGATCGAATTCCTCCGCAACATCGCCATCGTCGCTCACGTCGACCATGGCAAGACCACCCTCGTCGATCAGCTTCTGAAGCAGTCCGGCACGCTCAACGAGCGCACCGTGCTCGCCGAGCGCGTCATGGATTCGAACGACCAGGAAAAGGAACGTGGCATCACGATCCTGGCCAAGAACACGGCCATCACCTGGGAAGACAAGAAAAAGGGCGTCAAGAACCGCATCAACATCGTCGACACCCCGGGACACGCCGACTTCGGCGGCGAAGTGGAGCGCGTGCTGTCGATGGTCGATACCGTGCTGATCCTGGTCGACGCGATGGACGGCCCGATGCCGCAGACGCGCTTCGTCACCCAGAAGGCGTTCGCGATGGGCTTCAAGCCGATCGTGGTGGTGAACAAGGTCGACCGTCCGGGTGCGCGTCCGGAGTGGGTCGTCGAGCAGGTGTGGGATCTCTTCGCCAAGCTCGGCGCCACCGACGAACAGATGGAATTCCCCATCGTCTACGCGTCGGCGCTCAATGGCTACGCGTCGCTCGACGAAAACGCGCGCGAAGGCGACATGACCCCGCTCTACGAAGCGATCATGCAGCACGCGCCCAAGCCCGATGTCGATCCGGAAGGCCCCTTCCAGATGCGCATCAGCCAGCTCGATTACAACAACTTCGTCGGCGTCATCGGCATCGGCCGCATCCAGCGCGGCACGCTGAAGAAGGGCATGCCGGTCGCCGTGATCGACCGCGAAGGCAAGAAGCGCCAGGGCAAGGTCGTGCAGGTGCTCGGCTTCCTGGGCCTGGAGCGCATCGAGCAGGATACGGCCGAAGCGGGTGACATCGTGGCCATCGCCGGCATCCCCGAGCTGACCATTTCCGACACCGTCACCGCGCTCGACACGCCCGAGGCGCTGCCGCCGCTGAGCGTCGACGAGCCGATGATCAGCATGACGTTCCAGGTGAACAACTCGCCGTTCGTCGGCCACAAGGATCTCTCCGGCGGCAAGTTCCTCACCAGCCGCCAGCTGCGCGAGCGCCTCGACCGCGAGAAGGTGCACAACGTGGCGCTGCGCGTGGAAGACGGCTCCGATGCCGACAAGTTCCTGGTCTCGGGTCGTGGCGAACTGCATCTGTCGGTGCTCATCGAGAACATGCGTCGCGAAGGCTACGAGTTGGCCGTGTCGCGCCCGGAAGTCATCCTCAAGGAGATCGACGGCCAGAAGATGGAGCCGATCGAAGAGCTGGTCATCGACATCGAAGAGCAGCACCAGGGTGGCGTGATGGAGCGCCTGGGCATCCGCAAGGGCGACCTCAAGAACATGGTGTCCGACGGCAACGGTCGCGTGCGTCTGGAGTACGAAATCCCGGCCCGCGGCCTGATCGGCTTCCAGAACCAGTTCAAGACCCTCACCCAGGGCTCGGGCCTGCTGTTCCATGTGTTCAAGCATTACGGTCCGTACACCCCGGCCCCGATCGCCAAGCGCCAGAACGGTGTCATGATCGCGAACGCCGCGGGCACCACGCCGGCCTACTCGCTCGGCCCGCTCCAGGAGCGTGGCAAGCTGTTCGCCGCCGAGGGAGACTCGGTGTACGAAGGCCAGCTGATCGGCATCCACGCGAAGGACAACGACCTCACCGTGAACGCGATCAAGCCCAAGCCGCTGACCAACATGCGCGCCTCGGGCAAGGACGACGCGATCCAGCTGACCCCGGCCACGAAGTTCACGCTGGAGCAGGCCCTCGACTTCATCGACGACGACGAACTGGTCGAGGTGACGCCGAAGGAAATCCGTCTTCGCAAGAAGCACCTCACCGAAAACGACCGCAAGAAAGCCTCTCGCGGCCAGTAACTCCAAAAACCCGGCCACCGCGCCGGGTTTTTTTGTGGTGCAGGCGCCCGCCCCGCGGGCGATGCGGACCGCCGTAATCTCAGCGCGGCAGCGGCACGACCGGCTCCGTCGCATCGAGGTCCGCGCGGTAACGCGGCAGAAATGTCGGGAATTCCCGGCGCACGAAAGCAATCAGCCCTTCGCGCACCTTGCAGCGCAGGTCGAATGACTTGCCTGAATCGGCGGAGCTGACCAAGGCGCGCACCTGCATCGCCTTATCGTTGCTGTCGACCACCTGCAAGACCATGACCCGCCCGTCCCACTCCGCCGCGTTCTTGCACAGACGCTCGAGCTCACCGCGCAGCGGTTCCAACGGCAACCCGTAGTCGAACCACAGCAACACCGATCCCAGGATCTGCGAGCTGGTGCGCGTCCAGTTCTGGAAGGGGTTCTCGATAAAGTACTGCAACGGCACGATCATCCGCCGCTCGTCCCATATCTTCACCACGACGTACGTGCTGGTGATTTCCGCGACACGCCCCCACTCGCCTTCCACGATCACCACATCGTCGATACGGATGGGCTGGGTCAGGGCGATCTGGATGCCGGCGATGAGATTACCGAGCACCGGCTTCGCGGCCAGGCCGACAGCCAGGCCCGCCAGTCCCGCCGACGCGAGCAGGCTCGCGCCGAACTGACGCACGCCGGGAAACGTCATCAACACCACCGCGGTGCCCAGAACGACGACCACGACCATGGCCGTGCGGCTCAACACGCGCACCTGCGTCTGCAACCGGCGCGCACGCAGGTTGTCTTCGAGATCGATGGGGTTGAACCGCGTGACGGCGGCTTCCAGCGCACCGATACAGCGGACGATGAACCACGTGACGGCGACGATCAGCGCCACGCCCACGACGTGCTCCAGCACGCGGACCAGCCGCGCAGGCTCGTCAGGGGCCGCGCGGAACGCCACCAACAGCATCGCCAGCGGGACGATGGCCTCCATCGGCGCATTCGCGCGGCGGATGATCGATGCGCCCATTGGGTGGTGGATGGCGAAACGCCGCAACACGGCGTTTACCACCCGGCGGAGAAGACCCGCGACAGCCAGCGCGATCACGACGATCAGCGCGAAGCGCGTCCACGGATGGGCCACGTCTGGCATCCAGTCGGAAGTGCTCATGCCGCTCACTGTAGGACAAGCGATGTCCACAATGGGTAAAGTGCGCTCTCCGGCCTCTTATCCCGCCCTGTCGATGACCTCTTTCCAGACGCTCACCGTGCTCGTGCCCGCCTATAACGAGGCGGAGGTGATCGACGCGTTCCACCGTCGCCTCGCCACCGTGCTGGACGGCCTTACGCTCGACAGCCGCGTGCTGTATGTGGACGACGGCAGTCGCGACGATACCTGGGCACGCATCGTCGCACTGGCCGCCGTCGACGCGCGGGTGCGCGCGTTGCGCCTGTCGCGCAACTTCGGCAAGGAAGCGGCGATGACCGCGGGCCTGGACCATGTCGACAGCGATGCGCTCGTGGTCATCGACGCCGACCTGCAGGACCCGCCCGAGCTGATCCCCGCCCTGCTCCAGCGCGCGGCCGACGGCTTCGACGTGGTCTATGCCACGCGGGCACGGCGCGACGGCGAAACCTGGTTCAAGAAGCTTACCTCGGCCTCCTTCTACCGCGCGATGGAACGGCTCTCGAACACGCCTGTGCCGCGCGACACGGGCGACTTCCGGCTCATGAACCGGCGCGCGGTGCAGGCGGTGAACGCGTTACGCGAGCGCCAGCGCTTCATGAAAGGGCTGTTCGCCTGGATCGGCTACCGCCAGGCGTCGCTGGTCTACGACCGCGACGCGCGCAACGCCGGCACCACCAAGTGGAACTACTGGCGCCTGGCCAATCTCGCGATCGAAGGCGTCACGTCGTTTTCGACGGCGCCGCTGCGCGTCGCCTCATGGACCGGCCTGGCCGCGGCCCTCCTCTCGTTCGCGTATGCCGCATGGGTGTTCGTCAAGGCGATGATCTGGGGCGATCCAGTGCGCGGCTACCCCACCCTGATGGTGGTGATCCTCTTCCTCGGCGGCGCGCAGTTGCTGGCGATCGGCTTGATCGGCGAGTACGTGGGCCGCACGTATGCGGAAACCAAACGACGCCCGCTCTATTACGTTGAAGACCGACAAGGCGACCTGCCCCTTCCCCCGCACGAGTGACCACGTGCTTCCGGACCTGCTGCAACCCGGCCTCGCGGTCGTGTTCTGCGGCACGGCAGCCGGCGCCCGTTCGGCACGCGAGGGCGCGTATTACGCGCATCCCGGCAACCTGTTCTGGCGCACGTTGTTCGCCACCGGACTCACGCCTCGCCAACTTGCGCCCGCCGAGTTTCCCTTGGTCAACGGCTTCGGCATCGGCCTGACCGACCTGGCGAAGTTCCACTACGGCAACGACGATCAGTTGCCCCGCGACGCCTTCGACGTCGACGCGCTGAAGCAGCGCATCGCCCGCGTGGGGCCGCGCGTGCTGGCGTTCACCAGCAAGCACGCGGGCCGGGCTGCCCTCGGTGGCAAGATCGACTACGGGCTGCAAGCCACGACCTGGGGCGCCACGCGGCTATTCGTGCTGCCCTCACCGTCCGGCCAGGCACGGGGCGCGTGGAACGTCGCCACCTGGCACGACCTTGCCCGACTCGTCGGCGCTCAGCCGCCCGGCACGGAGCGATAGGCCCGCACGTCGTTCGGCGAGACCGCGGCGGCTTTGTTCGACCAGGCCTGGCGGATGTAGGTCACGACCGCCGCCACCTCATCGTCCGTGAGGCGCTGGGAGAACGGCGGCATGGAATACGGACGCGGATTGCCGGCCGTCGCTGGCGCGAATCCACCGGAAAGCACCGCGCGTACGGTATTGATACCGGTGGGGTCGAGCACGGAGGAGTTGCGGTCCAGCGGCGGATAGGCCGCGCCCTTCCCCCGCCCATCGACGGCGTGGCAGCCGGCGCACTGCTTCGCGTAGACGGTTTCGCCCCGTGCCGCGAGATCGGCCGCGTCGGGGATCGACTCCGGGGTCGGCCGCGGCGCGCGTCCCGGCAGGGAGGCGAGGTAGGTGGCCATCGCGGC
>CAJYHU010000050.1 GCA_913774655.1 uncultured Luteibacter sp.
GCACCGCGCCGATCGCCACGGGATCGAGCGGCTGCACGCCAAAGAGGAAGCCCGAAAGCATCCTTGAAAGCACCATGGACACGGCCAGGCCGATCGCCAGTCCCCAGCCGAGTTGCGTCGCCGCCGACCGGACGACCGTCCAGAGCAGACGAGCGCGCGTCGCCCCCAGCGCAGCGCGGACACCGTAATCGTGGCGATGCGCCGCGACGGCCACCGACATCACCGCATACAGGCCCACCGACGCGAGCAGTAACGCCAGCACGGCGAACAGCCCGACCAGCAAGAGGTTGAGACGCTGCACCGCCGTGGTCGACGCGACCACGGTGTCCAGCGTGCTCACGTCGGAAATGGGCTGGTCATGCGCGACCGATTCGACCGCGCCGCCCAGCGTCGCGTCGTCGAGCCCCGTGCCGGGATGCCTGCGCACCGCGAAACTCAGCGGGCCAAAGCCCCGCAGGAACGACCACACCACCGGAGGCACCTGGGCCAGCGGCGTGTAAAGGATCGGCGGTGCCGGTTCCGCGGGCCCTTTCTGGCGTACGTCGCCCACCACCCCGACGACACGCAGGGCCACGTGTAACTGGGGCCCCACGAACAGCGTGACGACGTGACCGATCGGATCGGGCTCCTTCATGTAGGTGCGCGCGAACGACGCGCTGACGACGCAGACCGGATCCGCGCCGGCGACATCGGTGGCCTCGATGCCCCGTCCCGCCAGCAACGGCATGCCCACGGCATCGAAGAAACCGGGGCTTGCGAAGCGGTACTGCACGCCGAACGTCGTGCCGTCCGGCAGCACGATCGGCCAGTTGAGCTGGCTGCCCGTGGGCAGGTTGCTCGCCGCCCCGGCGCTTTCCACGCCCGGCAGGTCGCGCAGGCGGCGCACCACGTCGTCGGTCAGGCGCGCTACGTCGCCGATGGTGACGTAGCGCTTTTTCATCGGCGACAGCGTAAAGGTGCTGACGTTGCGACTGACGAAGCCCATCGGCACCGACTCCAACCGATGCAGCGTGCGCATGAACAGCGCGGCACCGATCAGCAACACCACGGCGACCGCGACCTGCGCCACCACCAGGGCACGCCCCGCGCGCCCGTCCTCGCGGCTGATGCCTCCGCGTCCGCCACCGACCAGTTCGCGCCGCCAGTCGCGACGACGACTGCGTACCACGGCGAGCAGGGTCGCGCCGGCCGCCGCCAGCACGCCCGCGACCAGCGCAAACAGCACGCTGGTGCCCGTCAGCGTGACGCGCTCGCCACGCATCCATTCGGGGGGCACGATGCCACCGATGAGCCGCAGCCCGCCCCATGCCATCGCCAGGCCCGACACGGCACCGAGCAGGCCCACCAAGGCGCCCTCGCCGAACGCCGGCAGGCTGAGGCGTCCCGGCGACGACCCCAGCGCGGCGCGCACCGCGATCGCGTGCGTCCGCGTCAGCGAGCGCAGCATGACCAGGCTCGCAAGGTTGATCACAGCGATCAGGAGCACGCATGCACCCGCGCCCAGGAAGAGCCACACGGTCTTTCCCGTGCTGCTGGCGAATACGCTCGACATCAGCGGCAACGCGTTGGGCGGCTGTTGGCGCAGCGCATCGCGGGCCTGCTTCGCCTCGTTGGCGGGGGTCCCTGCGAGCATCAGGGGCGTGAGTATCGCCGCCGTCTGCGCCGAAACGCCCGCCAACGTCGCACCCGGCTTCATTCGCGCGACGATCAGCTGGTTGGTGTTCATGTCGTCCGATACCGCCGGTAGCTGCATCGAGATCACCAGGTCGATCGGCCAGGGCCACTGGAACGACGCGGGCAGCACGCCGACGATCGGCATGTCGCGCCCCTCGACGTTCAGCGAACGGCCCACCACCGTGGGATCGCCGCCGAAGCGGTCACGCCAGGTGGCCTGCGAGAGCAACACTGCCGGCGGCCCGTTGGGACGTCCCTCGTCCTCGTCGAAATTGCGCCCCAGGGCCATCGACACGCCGAGGGTTTCAAAAAAGCCGCGGTCCGCTTTTATCCCTGCCACCACCATGGGGCGCCCACCGGGGGCGATGTTCACGTTGGCGGGCCCGCCCTCGATAAAGCCCGCGGACTCGATCGCGTCCATGGTCTTGAGCGGCGCGTAATACCCCGGCGCGGCGAGGTTCTGGTCGTCCATCCAGTACGAGCCGAGCGTGACCAGGCGCTCGGCATGGGGAAACGGCAACGGCTTGAGCAAGGCCTGGTCGAGCAGCGAGAACGTGGCCGTGATCGTCGCCACGCCCAGCGCGAGCGTGAACGTGGCCAGGGTTAGGAAGGCCGGCCGGCGCCACAGGCCACGCCACGACTGCCGCAGCTCGGCGAATACGATCGTCGCGGGGATCACGGCGATGCCTCGCCGAGCAACGGCATCGCGGCGCCGTCGTCACCGCGCAGACGCTCGAAGGTGTCCTCGTCGACGATGCGGCCATCGAGCATATGCACCACGCGGTGCGCGCGCCGGGCGAAGGCCGGATCGTGCGTCACCATGCACAACGTCGCGCCGTCGGCGTTGAGCTGCTCAAGCAGTTGCATCACCGCCTCGCCGTTGTGCGAATCGAGATTGCCCGACGGTTCGTCCGCGAGCAGGATGCGAGGCTCGCCCACGAGGGCGCGGGCTACCGCGACACGCTGCTGCTGGCCACCGGATAGTTGCCCTGGGTAATGCCGGTGGCGATGGCTCATGCCCACCTGGTCGAGCACCGTGCGGACGCGCCGCTGCGCCGCGTCGCGCCGGTAATCGGGGCGGAACGTAAGCGGCAGGGCGACGTTCTCTTCCACGGTGAGGTCGGCGATGAGGTTGAAGGCCTGGAAGATGAAGCCGATCTTGGCATTGCGCACGTGGGCCTGCCGGCGCAGGTCGAGCCCGGCCACGTCGGCGCCATCCAGCAGCAACCGCCCGGAACTGGGCGAGTCGAGCAGGCCCAGCACCGACAGGAGCGTGGACTTGCCGCAGCCGGACGGCCCGGTGATCGCCACGAAATCGCCGGCCGCGATGTCGAGCGATACGCCTGACAGGGCGTGCGTTTCGACATCGTCGGTGTGGAATACCTTGCCCAGCCCCTCGAGGCGGATCAATGGCGTGTCGGTCATGCGGT
>CAJYHU010000051.1 GCA_913774655.1 uncultured Luteibacter sp.
CCCCTCCCGGCCTTGTTTCGGCATTACGAACGCACGCTCGCGCGGATGGCGGCGGGCGAACCCCTGGCCTGGACGCTGCGCCGTTTCGAGCGCGACATGCTCGAGGCGCTCGGTTATGCCCTCCAACTCGACATGGACGCCCTCGACGGCGAGCCCGTTGACCCCTCCCGCAGTTATCACTACAACCCCGAGGCCGGGCCGTCGCCAGGGCGGCCGGGTGACCCCGTGGCGATTCGCGGCCACGACCTGCTGGCCTTCGCGGCCGATACGTCGCCGGACGCGGCCGGGTTGTCGTCGTTGCGCCGGATGATGCGCCAGGTGATTTCCTTTCACCTAGGCGGCGGCGAACTCAGGGCGTGGCGCGTGCTTCGCTGATGGCGCGTCAAGGCGCAGCGTCCTGCAGTGCGGCCAGGGTGGCGCGCAGGGCCGACTGGAACCGACGTCGTGCCGCGCCCTCGGTTGTTCCGCCGGCTTCGAGGTGCCGTTGCCACGTCTTGACCTCGCCAGCCAGGCGCCCGGCACCGCAGAAGCCGCAGGCGGAGCGAAGGCGATGAAGGCGTTCGACCAGCGCGTCGGGACGATCAAGGAAGGTCGCCAGGTCGGCATCCAGTTCACGCAATTCGTCCCGGAGCAACGCACGCAGGGCGTGCATGGTGCGGATGTCGCCCGTCGCCGCCAGGGCCTGCGCATCGTCCAGGACGCTCGCATCCGACGACGAACGCCCCAGCGAGGCCAGCGCCAGGCCCAGCACGTCGACTCGGCAGGGCTTTTCGATCACGCCGACGAAACCGGCCGCGAGCAGGCGACGGCGCGTGTCGGGCGTCACTTCCGCACTGGTGGCAAACGCGGCCGCGAGGCGTGAGGCCGCCCGATCGTCGGCGCGCAAGTCGGACAGCACCGCTTCGGCGCCTGCGCCGGGCATCCGGCAATCGAGGAGGAGGGCGTCGAAGGCGTCGCGTCTGGCTTTTTCGAGGGCATCGCGCCCGTCGACGGCAAGGGTAGGGGCGTAGCCCAGGCGCCCGAGCGCCGCGGCGAGAAATTCCCTCGTGGACGCGTCGTCATCGGCGACCAGGATCGTCCTGGTCGAGGCAGTCGGCGGTGCGGAGCCCGTGCGGGATTCCGGGTAAGTCATGCAACGTTCCGTGTCGTTCATCTGGATTTGGCAGAATGGCCGACCATGCTCCCCGTATCAACCCGCCCATGGTTCGTTTTCGTCGTCGCCTGGTGCCTCGTCGCCTGGTCGGGCGGCGCATGGGCCACCGTGTCGGTCGAGGCGGACGCACTCGACGTCCCGGGCCTGAGCATGAGTCGCATGACGGCCGACATCGGCCCCGCCGACGAGGGCAAGGGCCTGACGGTTCGTCTGTCGGCCGACCGGGCGGACGTACCGTCGATGGGCTGGAAGAAACTGGGCGTGGGGCTCGATGGCCACCTCGATCGCGACGAAGCCGGCCGCTGGATCTTCGACGGTCGCGTGCGGTTGCACGGCGCCCCGGGCGGCGCCCTCACCGACGCATCACTGCGGATCGTCGCCGACGAATCGGCCAATACGCTCGAGGTGTCGCTCATCCAGGACAAGGCCCATGCCGCCGTGGCCTTTCCTCTCGACCAGCCGACCCACGCCCAGATCACGCTGAAGGGGTTGCCCGCGGGTTGGCTACAGGGATTGGTGTCCACCGTGTGGGCAGGCCGGCTGACGGCGGGCAAGGTCGATGCCGACCTGGCCCTCGACCTGCTCGACCAGAGCGTCCAGGCGGCCGGGCAGTTCGCCCTCGACGGCGTGGCGTTCGAAGGGCAGGGGGGCAAGCTGGCGGGCAACCGGCTCTCCGCAAACGGGCGGGTGGGTTTCGAAAAACGGGATCGCGGCGCCTCGATCGATCTCGACGGGTCGCTGCGGGGCGGCGAATTACTGCTCGGCCCGCTCTATGCCGCCTTGCCGGCGCATCCCGTGCAACTGTCGATGTCCACGGCGTCGACCCAGGGCGCCCTGGCCATCCAGCGGCTGCGCATTACCGACCCGGACGCGCTTCAGCTCGAAGGCGAGATGGGCTTCGACGCCAAGGGGGACCTCGACCGCCTGAACCTTGATCGCTTCACGGCGCGCTTCCCGGCGGCCTACACGCGTTATGGCACCGGTCTGCTCAGAACGTTCGGCATCGACGGGCTCGCGGTGTCTGGCGGCCTCGCCGGCAGCGTGTCGATGGACGCGAAGGGATTGAGCGATTTCTCGTTTCAGACCGATAGCCTCGACCTGACCCTGGTCGGCGGGCGCTTCGGCGTGTCGGGGCTGCACGGCGCGGTCGACTGGAGCGCCACCGGCGAGCGACCGCCCACCACGCTCGGCTGGCGCGGCCTGCAGATGCTCACGATTCCCAACGGCCCGGCACAGGGCACATGGCAGAGTCGCGACGGCACGCTCGCGCTCACGCGGCCCATGAGCGTCCCCGTACTCGACGGCCAGCTGCGGGTGCTTGGCCTTCGCTGGAAGCCGTCGGCGTCCAGCGGCGAGCGTCTGCAGACCTCGTTGGCGCTCACCCAGGTCGACATGGCGGCGTTGTGCCGCGCCCTCGGCTGGCCGGCCTTCAAGGGCACGGTGGGCGGCGCGGTGCCCAACCTGCGCTACGTCGACGATCGCGTCGAACTGGGCGGCGGCCTGTCGCTGAACGTCTTTGACGGATTCGTCGACATCACCGGCATGACGCTCGCCCATCCCTTCGGGGACGCGCCCGTGGTCACGGGCGACGTCGCGTTGCGCAACCTCGACCTCGGCCTGCTCACCTCGGTATTCGATTTCGGCAACATCACCGGGCGCATGAGCGGTGCGGTCGAGGCGCTGCGTCTGGTGGGTTGGAAGCCCGCCGCGTTCAACGCCCATTTCCTCGCCGACCAGGGCGGCCGGATCAGCCAGCAGGCGGTCAACAACCTGACGTCGGTCGGCGGCGGTGGCATCGCGGGTGGCCTGCAGGGCACGATGTTGAAAATCTTCAAGACCTTCGGCTACCGGCGCATCGGTTTGTCCTGCGTGCTCAAGGGCGACGTATGCACCATGGGCGGCCTGGGCAACGCCAGGGACGGGTACACCATTGTCGAAGGCAGTGGCCTTCCGCGGCTGACCGTGGTGGGGCATCAGCGCGACGTCGACTGGCCGACCCTCGTGCGCCGGCTCCAGGCGGCCACCGAAGGCGACGGGCCTGTCGTACGATGATTCCATTGAGCATTCCAAGGAGCCTATCCATGCGTCAATTGCTGATGACCCTGGTCACCTCGGCCGCCGTCGCCCTGGCGGGTTGCGTCACCATCAATGTCTACTTTCCCGAAGCGGCGGCGCAAAAGGCCGCCGATCAGTTCATCGGCAACGTGCTGGACGACAGCGGCGCCGCCCGGCCCGCCCAAAAGGCGCCGGAAAAGCCCCGCCCCGAGGGCTCCGGCCCGTCCGCGTCCCTCCTTGACCTCGTGATTCCCCAGGCGATGGCCGCCGACAGCCCGGACATCCAGATCCGCACGCCCGAGACGGATGCCATCCGCGAGCGAATGAAGAGCCGTTTCGCCGGTGCGCTCAAGGGCCTGTTCGACAGCGGCGCGGTGGGTTTTTCCGCCGACGGCCTGGTCGCCGTGCGCGAGCAGGGTGCGATCCCGCTCGACCAGCGCTCGGTGGTCGACCAGGAAAACGCCGACCGCAACGCGCTCTACCGGGCCGTGGCCGCGGCCAACGGCCATCCCGAGTGGGAGCCGCGCATCCGCAAGACCTTCGCCGATGGCTGGATCCAGCGCGCGCCCGCGGGCTGGTATTATCAGGATGCCTCCGGCGCCTGGAAGCGCA
>CAJYHU010000052.1 GCA_913774655.1 uncultured Luteibacter sp.
TCGCCGGCGGCTTCGTCGGCAACGAGGTGGGCAAGCGCAATGGCGACGAATTGTCCTATCGCGTGCGCATCCGTCTCGACGACGGGCGCTGGGCGACGGTGACCCAGCGCGACGATCCCCAGCTTCGCCCGGGCGATTACGTGCAGATCAGCGGAGACCGGGTGTACCGCCGCTGATAGGGACGTCTAGACGGCCAAAAGAAAAGCCCGCGAAAGCGGGCTTTTCTTTTTTAGCGAATCGCAGGCAAAAAAAGACCCTCATCCGAGGGCCCCTTTTCCCCGGAATCGCAAGCTGCCCGCTCCGACTCCTTCTCCCCGCACGTTTTCGCGATACGTCAGTTGACGGCGTAGAAAGCGTGGTCTCCGATCTTGCGAACCACCCGGCTGCTCGACCACGCGGGCGAGACGGCGACGGTGGCGAAATGATCGGCCTGCGGCACGTAAACCAGGCGTTCGCCCTTGGGCAGGCTCCAGTTGTTGATGGAGTCGCCGGCGACCTTCCAGGCTTTCGTCCATGCGACGAGGTCGTTGACCTCGAAATCTTTCGGCGTGGTGGTGATCGCGAACTGGCGTGGAGCCGAAACCACGTCGCAGATATTGCTGCCGCCCATGCCCCGGTCCCGGCGGCGGAGGGCGACCTCCGCCACGGCGTATTGGCCTATGGTGGGTTCGCTACGTGCTTCAAGGTAAACCGTCGTCGCCAGGCACGTCTGGTCGGCGAGGTGGCTCGGGAGGACGGACGCCATCCAGAGCAACGCGGAAAGTTTCATGTGTATCTGCCTCCAACGAGCTTTTCCGTCACTTGCGGCCTTGGAAAGAGCCATGGGGGACGTATGAGCGGTAGACGGGCGGGCAGGCCGTTACTACCTGGACCAACCGATGGCATCCGCTGGAATCGATGAAAGGCGGATGGCTCGGGCGTCACACACTGTGACTGAACCTGACGGACGTCCGCATCCGTCGGTATGGGGTTTCGCCGAAAGGGAGCGGCTCGCATCGGCGGCGGCTCCGTCGGCTGACGGCGCGCTGGCAGAGGCCGCGCGCTGCATGTCACTCCGGCTGTGCCGGGTCGCGCCAGTACCGTCATCGTCGACGGTTTGTCGCGTATGTAACCGTGGTGAAACACCCCGGCCACATCCATGGGGATCGGCGGAGACTAGTGGCGCATCACGTTTTTCGCAAGTGCGGAACCTGTTTGGTTCAGGCAACGCTCACGCACTGTCATGAACGTGTTTTTGCGACAACGGCGCGAATTTACGCGTCGAACGTCGACAAAACGTGTAGGCGCGTGCCGTCGTTTTCAATAGTGTCTTCTTGCGATGCCGCATCGTCGAGTACGACCAGCGATGTAGGTGTTGCATCCAACACCGCATGCATCAATACGATGCCGACATCACGGCCGTTTGCGCGCAACGTCTGTCCTTCGCGCAAGGGTTCGTCGGAGCGTGCGAGGCGAAGATGACGCTTGTGTCCGCCCAGGAAATGCAATCGCGCGGCGATCTCCTGACCGGGAAAACAACCCTTGTCGAACGCGACGGCGCCGAGACGTTCCATCGACAGCGCGGGCGGGAGCAGTTCGCCGAGTACGACCTCCGGCAGCCACGCGAAGCCTTTGCGCATATGCCGACCAACCCACGCATCGCCGTCGTCCTGCGTGCCGACGCGAATCGATGCGTCGCCTTCGCCCAGCACGATCGCGCCGTCGTCGCTTTCGTGGGCGAAGCCATCCGGTTGCGCCTCTCCATCGGCGACACGTAACGAGGGGAGCGTGGCGATGGTTACCTTCGCGCGAAAGACGAAACGCATCAGTGCCGTCGCGAGCGTTTCGCCGTCACCGCCACGGGGAACGGCCACGAAACGGTCATCGGCCAGGCGGGCCACCTGCAGAAGGGCCCGCACCCGGCCTTTGGGATCCAGCCAGCCGCTCCATTGCCAGCGGCCCACGGCGAGGGAGCGCAGATCGCTGCTGAGCTGGGCCTGGGCGAAGGCGGCCGCGTCGGGGCCGGCGAACACGAGGGGGCGAGTGGTACGGCTGGTCATGGGGCGGCGCGACTGGGGGGAGGGGAGTAAGATATACGGTCGCTACCGGGCCAGGCCAAGGCCGTCGGGTGAGACGACGGTTGTGCTGCGATGGCACAGGTATTACGCTTTTAGGGCTTTATAACCATGTCCGACCATCCCTCCGAACCCGAAAACGCGAACGATTCCGCTCCGGCGAAACCGCTCGTACCGCCAGTCGTCCCCACGAACGGCGAGCCGGGGGTCGAGAAAGCGCCATTGGACCCCACGCGTTACGGCGACTGGGAAAAGAACGGACGCTGCATCGACTTCTGACTGAAGGCGACGAGGGAGCGGTTTGGGCACCAGCGATTCCAATCCAGGATAGCCGCCATGGCAAACACGGGACGACCGCTCTCACCGCATCTGCAGGTCTACAAATGGCAAGTGCAGATGCTTTCCTCCATCCTGCACCGCGCCACCGGCATCGTCCTTGCCGTCGGTAGCCTGATCATCGTCTGGGGGCTCGCGGCCCTCGCCGCCGGCGAACAGGCCTTCGGTACGTTCACCGCCTGCGCCGCCAGCCCGATCGGCATGGTCGTGATGGTCGGCTGGACCCTGGCCTTCTTCTACCACCTCGCCAACGGCATCCGCCACCTGTTGCAGGACACCGGCGCCGGCTACGCCGTCGCCTCGTTCGTCCGCTCCAGCTGGATCTCGATCATCGCGTCCATCGTGCTGACCGTGCTCGTGTGGGGTTACGTGCTCGCCGGAGGTCACGCATGAAGACTGATCTGCGCCACCCGCTTGCCCGCGCCCGCGGCCTGGGCTCGGCCAAAGACGGTGCCGGCCACTGGATGCTCCAGCGGGTGACGGCCGTCGCCCTGGTATTCCTCACCGTCTGGCTGCTCTGCACCGTGCTGAGCCTGCTGCACGCCGATTACGCCACCGCGCGCGCCACGCTGATGAAGCCCTGGAACGCCGTGCTGCTGATCGCCTTCGTCCTGACGATGTTCCGCCACGCCGTGCTCGGCCTGCAGGTCGTCATCGAGGACTACGTCCACACGCGCTGGGTCGAAGTGACCTCGCTCGTCGTCATCAAGTTCATCGCCGTACTCGCCGCGCTCACGGGCGTGCTGGCGGTGGTGCGCGTCGCGCTCGGAAGCTGATCGATGGAAGCCTACAAGGTTCAACAACACAAGTACGACGTGATCGTGGTCGGCGCCGGTGGCGCGGGGCTGCGCGCCACCTTCGGCCTCGCGGAAAAAGGCCTCAAGGCCGCCTGCATCACCAAGGTGTTCCCGACCCGCTCGCACACGGTGGCGGCGCAGGGCGGCATCTCGGCCGCGCTGGGCAACATGGGCGAAGACGACTGGCGCTTCCACTTCTACGACACGATCAAGGGTTCCGACTGGCTCGGCGACCAGGACGCCATCGAATACATGTGCCGTGAGGCCATCCCGGCCATCATCGAGCTTGAACACTACGGCGTGCCTTTCTCGCGTACCGAAGAAGGCAAGATCTACCAGCGACCGTTCGGCGGCATGACCACGCACTACGGCCAGGGCACCGCCCAGCGCACCTGCGCCGCGGCCGACCGCACCGGCCACGCGATCCTGCATACGCTCTACCAGCAGGCGCTGGCGCACGACGCCACGTTCTTCATCGAATACTTCGCGATCGACCTGATCTTCGAAGAAGGTCGCTGCGTGGGCGTGCTCGCGCTCGACATGAACGAGGGCACGCTGCACCTGTTCCGTGGCCACGCGGTGGTGATGGCGACGGGCGGTTACGGCCGCGCCTACTTCAGCGCCACGTCGGCGCATACCTGCACGGGCGACGGTGGCGGCATGGTGCTGCGCGCCGGCCTGCCGCTGCAGGACATGGAGTTCGTGCAGTTCCACCCCACCGGCATCTATGGCGCGGGCTGCCTCATCACCGAAGGCGTGCGTGGCGAGGGCGGTTACCTCACCAACTCCGAAGGTGAGCGCTTCATGGAGCGCTACGCGCCGAACGCGAAGGACCTCGCCTCGCGCGACGTCGTGAGCCGCGCAATGACCATCGAGATCCGCGAGGGCCGCGGCGTCGGCCCGAACAAGGATCACATCCATCTCAACCTGATGCACCTCGGGCCCGAGGTGATCAACGAGCGCCTGCCGGGCATCGCCGAATCGGCGCGCATCTTCGCCGGCGTCGACGTCACGAAGGAGCCGATCCCGGTCCTTCCGACCGTGCACTACAACATGGGCGGCATCCCCACCAATTACCACGGCGAAGTCGTCACCAAGCGCGACGACGACCCGGATTCGGTGGTGCCGGGCCTCTTCGCCATCGGCGAAGCCGCGTGCGTGTCCGTGCACGGTGCCAACCGCCTCGGTTCGAATTCCCTGCTCGACCTGGTGGTGTTCGGTCGCGCGGTGGCCAACCGCTGCGCCGAGGTCATCAAGCCGGGCCTGCCGCACAAGGACCTGCCCGCCAACGCGCTCGACGAGGTACTCGGTCGCTTCGACGCCCTGCGTCACGCCAACGGCAGCCGGCCGACCTCGCAGATCCGCGCCGAGATGCAGAAGACCATGCAGAACGACGCGGCGGTGTTCCGCACCGGCGAGACGCTCAAGGATGGCTCGAAGAAGATTTCCGAGGTGTTCACCCAGTTCAAGGACGTCAAGGTCGCCGACCGCTCGCTGGTGTGGAATTCCGACCTGATCGAAACCCTCGAGCTGTCGAACCTTCTGGCTCAGGCCGTGGCCACCATGCATTCCGCCGAGCAGCGGCCGGAGAGCCGGGGCGCGCACGCCCGCGAGGACTTCCCCGAGCGTGACGACCACGAGTGGCAGAAGCACACGCTGGTGTGGATCGATGCCGAAGGCAACTCCCGCTTCGACTTCCGCCCGGTGCACATGTACACCCTGACGGATGACGTCGAGGTCGTGCCGCCGAAGAAGCGCGTTTACTGATACCGGACCGGAGAGGCCATCGTGGCAGAGTTCACGCTACCCAAGAATTCCAAGATCCAGGCCGGCAAGCACTTTCCGGCGAAGGGCGCGAAGAACGTGCGCACCTTCAAGATCTACCGCTGGACGCCGGACGACGGCCAGAACCCGCGCACCGATACGTTCGAGGTCGATCTCGACACGTGCGGCCCGATGGTTCTGGACGCCCTGCTGAAGATCAAGAACGAAATCGATTCCACGCTCACCCTGCGCCGTTCGTGCCGCGAAGGCATCTGCGGTTCGTGCGCGATGAACATCGATGGCACCAACACGCTTGCCTGCACCAAGGCCATCGCCGACTGCGGTACGAAGACGGTCAACATCTATCCGCTGCCGCACATGCCGGTCGTGAAGGACCTGGTCCCCGACCTGACGCACTTCTACGCGCAGTTCGCGTCGATCAAGCCGTGGATGCGCACGCAGAGTCCGGCGCCCGCCGACAAGGAGCGCCTGCAGTCGCCGGAAGACCGCAAGAAGCTCGACGGTCTCTATGAGTGCATCCTCTGCGCGTGCTGCTCCACCTCGTGCCCGAGCTACTGGTGGAACGGCGACCGCTACCTGGGCCCGGCCATCCTGCTCCAGGCGTATCGGTGGATCGTCGACAGCCGTGACGAAGACACGGGCAACCGTCTCGACGACCTCGAAGACCCGTTCAAGCTCTACCGTTGCCACACGATCATGAACTGCGCGCGCACTTGCCCGAAGGGCCTGAACCCCGCCAAGGCGATCGCGGAGATCAAGAAGCTGATCGTGCAGCGTCGCGGTTGATGTTCCCCATCCCTCTGGTAGAACGATCCCACCGGAGGGATGGGGCCGATCGTCGCGGCGATGCCCGGTTGCGCTAGGCCCCCGATTCCCATGGAAGAAGCCCGCCTGAAACGCCTGCGCTGGCGTACCCGCCGCGGTACCCGCGAGCTTGATCGCCTGTTCGGCGGCTGGCTCGACGAGCGCTTCGCCCACGCCGATGAGTCCACACGGCTGGCATTCGATGAACTGCTCGACGTGCAGGGTCCCGATCTCTGGGATTGGGTGATGGGCCATGCCCGCGCCCCGCGCGACGACTGGCAGGCCATCATCGATGAGATCCGCTCGAG
>CAJYHU010000053.1 GCA_913774655.1 uncultured Luteibacter sp.
GGGCCGCCGTCGAACTCTTTCGCGGCCACGAGGCCTGGGCGTCGTATTCGTCGATGTCGCTCCCGGTTGAGGTCGTGCACGCGCTGATCGCCCGCGGGCTGGTCTGGGTGGCCCTCGTCGACGGCGACCCGGTCGGCTTCGTCTGCCTCGACGCCACGGGCCTGGCCCCCGGGGCTATCGGCATCGCCGAGATCGACGTGCTCCCCGCCTTCGGTGGCCGGGGCATCGGCGCGGCGCTGCTCGAACATGCCTGCGACTGGGCCCGCGAAGCGGGCTACCGCCGGGTTGACCTCGGCACGCTCAGCGACGTGCCCTGGAACGCGCCGTTCTACGCCAGGCACGGCTTCGCCCCGGTCGACAAGCATGCGCCCGAGTTCGCCGAGGCCCTGGCCCGCGACCGCGACAATGGCTTCCCCGACCATCTGCGCGTATTCATGAGCCGTACGCTGGCGCCGCCGGCCGCCGACGGCTGGACCGCCTGGCCGGCGCCGGCCAAGCTGAATCTCTTCCTGCGTATCGTGGGGCGTCGCCCCGACGGCTACCACGAGCTGCAGACGGTGTTCCGCCTGCTCGACTGGGGCGATGAGGTGCGCCTGCGGGTGCGCCCGGACGGCGTCATCGCCCGCCCCCAGGCCATTCCGGGGGTGCCCGAGCACACCGATCTCACCGTGCGCGCCGCGCGGCTGCTCGCCGAGGTCACGGGTACGCGGCTGGGCGCCGAGATTGCCATCGACAAGCGCATTCCCATGGGCGGCGGCCTGGGTGGAGGCAGTTCCGACGCGGCCAGCGTGCTCGTGGGCCTCAACACGCTGTGGCGCACCGGGCTCGACGACGACGCCCTCGCGGCGCTGGGCCTGCGCCTGGGCGCCGACGTGCCGGTGTTCGTGCGTGGCCGCTCGGCCTGGGCCGAAGGGGTGGGGGAGGCGCTCACCGCGCTGCGCCTGCCCCGGCGCTGGTATGTGGTGGTCGATCCGCACGAGCACGTGCCCACGGCGGCCCTGTTCGCTGCCCCCGAATTGACACGAAATGCCCCTGCGGCGACAATTTCGGCCTTTGTTTCCGGGGATTCGACGGAAAACGCCTTCGAGCCCGTGGTTCGGGTGCGCCACCCGCGGGTGGCGGCGGCGCTGGACTGGCTGGCGGGCTTCGGTCGCGCCCGGTTGTCCGGCAGCGGCGGCTGCGTTTTCCTGGAAACGAAAACCCATGAGGCGGCGCTTGCGGTCGCCTCGCGCTGCCCCGAAGGCTTCACGGCCCACGTGGCGGCGGGAGTCGATCCCTCTCCGCTGCTCTCGGCGCGAGGTCGGATCGGCGCCCGGCTTGCCGGGTCGTAAGGACGGGAAGGGCCGCGGGCCGCGGCAAAGCCAAACATTGTTGGGGCGTCGCCAAGCTGGTTAAGGCACGGGATTTTGATTCCCGCATGCGCAGGTTCGAATCCTGCCGCCCCAGCCACCGTTTTGCGGTGGCAAGCCGATCCAACCCATCTCGCCAGGAGTCACCCTCGTGGATACGTCCACCCCGATGCTGTTCAGCGGCAACGCGCACCGCGCGCTCGCCGACGACGTCGCCGCCCGCCTGGGCATCCCGCTGGGCAAGGCCCTGGTGGGCCGCTTCAGTGACGGCGAAGCCCAGATCGAAATCGAGGAAAACGTCCGCAAGCAGGAGGTCTTCGTCATCCAGCCGACGGGCGCCCCCAGCGCCGAAAACCTGTTCGACCTGCTGGTGCTCGTGGACGCCCTCAAGCGTGCCTCGGCCGGCACGGTCACCGCGGTGATGCCGTACTTCGGCTACGCCCGCCAGGATCGCCGTCCGCGATCGGCCCGCGTGCCGATCACGGCCAAGCTGGCGGCCAAGATGATCGCGACGGCCGGCGCCGACCGCGTCCTCACCATCGATCTGCACGCCGACCAGATCCAGGGCTTCTTCGACATCCCGGTCGACAACGTCTACGCCTCGCCCGTGCTGCTGGCCGACATCTGGCGTCACCACAGCATGGACGACCTGATCGTGGTCAGCCCCGACGTCGGCGGCGTGGTGCGCGCCCGCGCGCTGGCCAAGCGCCTCGACGACGCCGACCTGGCGATCATCGACAAGCGCCGCCCCCGCGCCAACGTGGCCACCGTGATGAACATCATCGGCGACGTCGACGGCAAGACCTGCGTGCTGGTCGACGACATCGTCGATACCGCCGGCACTCTGTGCGCCGCCGCGGCGGCGCTGAAGGAAAAAGGCGCCCGCAAGGTGGTCGCCTATTGCGTGCATCCGGTGCTCTCGGGCGCCGCCATCGACAACCTCGAGCGTTCCTCGCTTGACGAGCTGGTGGTCACCAATACCCTGCCGTTGCGCGATAACGCCCGCAACTGTGCGAAAATCCGCCAGTTGTCGGTCGCGGAACTGCTCGCGGAGACGATCCGCCGCATCGCCTTCGGCGAGTCGGTGAGCTCGCTCTACATCGACTGATCCACCGTTTTTTCGGGCTCTCCTGGTCGCGGGGGAGCCCTTTACCCACCGCCGCGAGGCGGTTTCACTTGAGGCAATACCATGTCCACCAACCATAAGCTTTCGGCCACGAGCCGCACCGTCGAAGGGAAGGGTGCGAGCCGCCGCCTTCGCGCTGCGGGCTACGTGCCGGCGATCGTGTACGGCGCGGGCGACGCCCCGCAGGCGATCCAGGTCCTGCATAACGACGTCCTGCTCGGCTCGCGTTTCGAGTCGTTTTACTCCTCGGTCATCGAACTGACCGTCGACGGCAAGAAGCAGAGCGTCCTCATCAAGGACTGGCAGAAGCATCCGTTCAAGCAGCTCATGCTGCACATGGACTTCCAGCGCGTGAACGAGAACGAAGTCGTCCGCGTCGCCGTCCCCGTGCACTTCCTCAACCAGGAAAAGAGCCCCGCCGGCAAGACGGCCGGTCTGGTCATCTCGCATAACCTGACCGAAGTCACCGTCTCGTGCCTGCCGAAGGATCTCCCCGAGTTCATCGAGCTCGACCTGGCCGACCTCAAGGGTGGCGACATCGTCCACCTGTCCGACCTCAAGCTGCCGTCCGGCGTTGAAATCCCGGAACTGGGCCTGGGCAAGGAACATGACGTCGCGGTCGTCACCGTGGCGGCGATCCAGGAAGAAGTCGACCCGGTCGCCGACGAAGGCGACGCCCCGGCCGAAGAGAAGAAGTAATCGTCGACGGCCCGCGCGCGTTCGCGTGGCGGGCCGTCCTCGTCTTCCATGGCGTCCATCCGTCTCATCGTCGGCCTCGGCAACCCCGGGGCCGAATACGTCAGGACCCGGCACAACGCCGGGTTCTGGTGTGTGGACGCGTTGGCCCTCGACCAGGGCGAACGCTGGTCGTTCGACGGCAAGCTGCACGGCGAAACGTGCAAGCTGCGCCTCGGCGGCGACACGGTCTGGCTGCTCAAGCCGGCCACCTTCATGAATAAGAGCGGCATCGCGGTGGCGTCGGCGTTGCGCTACTACAAGATCGCGCCGGACGAATGCCTCGTCGCCCACGACGAACTCGATCTCCCGCCCGGCACCGTCCGCATGAAGTTCGACGGCGGCCACGGTGGCCAGAACGGACTGCGCGACATCATGGCCCATCTGGGACATGGCAAATTCCATCGTCTGCGGGTCGGTATCGGCCACCCGGGACACAAAGACAAAGTCACCCCGTGGGTGCTGGGCCGCCCCAGCGCCGCGGACGAAGACGCCATCATGATCGGCCTCGGACGGGCCTTTGACGTGCTGCCCTTGGCGCTGTCAGGCCAGTTCGAGGAAGCGATGAAGCGATTGCATACGGCCGTGTGACGCGCGAACGGCAAGGGCGGCGCAGAGGTTTCGTGCGACGCCCTCGGTTCACAGGTCGCATAGCGGTCGACTTACAGGGCCTTCAGGCCCGACTTGCGGAAGCCCAGCTCCGCAGGCACCACGTATCACGACATCATCGAGAGCATCGCCCATGGGCATCAAATGCGGCATCGTCGGCCTGCCCAACGTCGGCAAGTCCACCCTGTTCAACGCGCTGACCAAGGCCGGCATCGCGGCGGCCAATTTCCCGTTCTGCACCATCGAGCCGAACACCGGCGTGGTGCCCGTGCCCGATCCGCGCCTGGGTGAACTGGCGGCCATCGTCAAGCCGCAGCGCGTCGTGCCGACCACCATGGAGTTCGTCGATATCGCCGGCCTCGTCGCGGGCGCGTCGAAGGGCGAGGGCCTGGGCAACAAGTTCCTCGCGCACATCCGCGAGACCGATGCCATCGCCCATGTGGTGCGCTGCTTCGAAGACGGCAACGTCATCCATGTCGCCAACAAGGTCGACCCGATCGCCGATATCGAAACCATCGATACCGAGTTGGCGCTGGCCGATCTGGAGGCCGTGCTGAAGGCACTCGACCGCGCCACGCGCGCCGCGAAGGCCAACGATAAGGACGCCCTGGCACGCAAGCCGGTGCTCGAGAAGCTGGCCAAGGTGCTCGACCAGGGCAAGTCCGCGCGCACCGCCGGCCTCGACGCCGAAGAAAAGGCACTCGTGCGCGACATGTTCCTGATCACGCTCAAGCCGATCATGTACATCGCCAACGTGGCCGAAGACGGTTTCGAGAACAACCCCCACCTCGACGCCGTGCGAGCCCGCGCGCAGGAAGAAGGTGCCGAGGTGGTGCCCGTCTGCGCGGCGATCGAAGAAGAGCTTGCCCAGATGGACGATGCCGACCGCGACGAGTTCCTCCAGGACCTCGGTTTCGACGAGCCCGGCCTCAACCGCGTGATCCGCGCCGGTTACAAACTGCTCGGCCTGCAGACCTACTTCACCGCCGGCGTGCAGGAAGTGCGCGCGTGGCAGGTTCGCGCCGGTTCCACCGCGCCGCAGGCGGCGGGCGTCATCCACACCGATTTCGAACGCGGCTTCATCCGGGCCGAGACCGTCGCCTACGACGACTACATCAAGTACAAGGGCGAGCAGGGTGCCAAGGAAGCCGGCCGGCTCCGTCTTGAAGGCAAGGACTACCTCGTCAAGGAAGGCGACATCCTGCACTTCCGCTTCAACGTCTGATCTGGAGGCCCGGCTCACGCCGGGCCTCTTGCCATATGGGCTCGTGGCGTTACGCCGATAGGGCGCTTGAACACGTGAGGCGCACATAGCATCCTGCAGACTCGTCCAGGGAAACGACCATGCCGTTCCTGCAGCTTTCGGATTTCGCCGCGCGCCTCAACGATACCTTCCGGGTCACGATCGAAGGACAGGACGCCGTGTTCACCCTCGTGGAGGCCACGCCCATGCCGCATCATCCGGTGGCGGGCATGGTGCGCGAGCCGTTCTCGCTGCTGTTCCACCACGAAGCGGCCGTCGTCTTCCCTCAGCGCATCTATCCGATGCGCAACGACGGCATGGGCGAGTTCGGTATCTTCCTGGTGCCCATCGCGCGCGACCGCAGCGGGTTCATCTACCAGGCGGTGTTCAACTGACCCAACGCATCGGCAGGTAGGCGGCGTCGCCGCCGGGCGCTTCGATGAAGCCGAGTCTACGATAGAGCGCGTGGGCGCGCGGGTTGAATCGGCTGACCTGCAGCGTGACGCCTTTGCCACGTGCGGACGCCTGGCGCATGAGCACGCGCATCAGGGCGGATCCCCATCCGTGCCCCTGGTCGGCGAGCGTCAGGCTGATATCGACCACGTGCAGGTCGCGTTCGCGCTCATCGACATACAAGCGGCCGATGGGCCTGGGGCCTTCCATCACGATCAGGAACGCGGCGCACGCGTAGTGCGAGAGGTAGTGCGCGTGCTGGAGCGCGAACTGCGACGCGAGAAAGGCCTCGCG
>CAJYHU010000054.1 GCA_913774655.1 uncultured Luteibacter sp.
GGGCTGCCCGTCGAAGGCATCACCATGGAGGACGATCGCGGCACGTACATGCCCTTCCAGGTGGGGGCCTACGTCGCTGCCGCACGGGCGATCCTGCCCGCGCCGAAAAAGATCCTGGTGCACCTGCATGCGGGCGGCGGCTTCGAGAACGCGTCGCTGATCGAGGCCCTGCTCAACGGCGCCGACGGTGCCTGGGGTGGCCTGCCCAAGCAGGCGGCGGTGATCGGCCACGCCTCACTGGGCGAGTTGCTCGCCAACCTGGCCCGGGTGAAGAACCACGAGATAGAGCGCATGTTCCGCCTGAAAGAACTGTTGCCCCTGGCGACCCGGCTGCAGGTGCTCGACGAACGCGGCCCCGTACCGGACGACGTGCCGGTGCTCGGCAACAACGCCTACCGGCTTTCGCTGAGCTCGTTCCGCCAGCGGGACGACCGCTTCATGGATCTGCCGCCGGAGCGAATCGGCGGGCGTTACCGCTACCGTATCTGTCCGGTGGTGAGCGACGCCGAACCGGTGCGTGGGCGGTTGGCCGAGGTGACGGGCAAGGCGCCGGAAACCTACAGCGACGCCGTCGTGGAGCGGATGATCCGGCTCATGCGCCGCGACCTGCGCGAGGGAAGGCGCATCGACTACGACGAGCCGCTCCACCTCCTGCGGTTACACTATCGGGCGACGCATCCGCACGATGCACCCCCGATGGAAAGGCAGGCTGCCCATGAGCATTGACGACGCGATCCTCGGCGAGGAAGCGGGGCTCTACAAGACCCTTCTCGAATCCACCCGGGCGATTCCCTGGAAGATCGACTGGGCGACACTGCGTTTCGCCTACATCGGCCCGCAGATCGAAGCGCTGCTCGGCTGGTCGCCGCAGTCGTGGGCGACCGTGCAGGACTGGTGTGACCGCATCCACCCCGAAGATCGCGAGTGGGTGTTCAATTTCTGCGTGTCGCAGTCACAGGCGGGCATCGACCACGAAGCGGATTACCGCGCGCTGCGCAAGGATGGCCAATTCGTCTGGATCCGCGACGTGGTGCACGTGGTGCGCAATCCCGACGGTAGCCCGAACGCGCTGATCGGCTTCATGTTCGACATCAGCGAGCGCAAGCGCACCGAAGAGAAGCTGCTCGACATGCAGCGCGAACTCGAAGAGCTCTCCTACAAGGACGGCCTGACCGGCGTGGCCAACCGCCGTCGCTTCGACAAGGTGATGGACGTGGAGTGGCGCGAAGCGCGTCGCCTGCGTCAGCCGTTGTCGGTGGTCGTGCTCGATATCGACTACTTCAAGCAATACAACGACCACTACGGTCACTTGCAGGGCGATGAATGCCTCAAGCGCGTGGCGGGCGCGCTCTCCGGTGCCCTGCGTGGCCCCCGCGATCTCCTGTGCCGCTTCGGCGGCGAGGAGTTCGTGCTGGTGCTGCCGGATACCGACGAAGGCGTGGCGCTTTCGCTGGCCTGGCGCTGTCTGGATCTCGTCGACAAGGCGCTGATTCCTCACGCCGGGGCGGCCAACGGCAACCGTCTCACCCTCAGCGCCGGCGTCAATACGATCGTGCCGAAGGAGCACGACGAGCTCAATCCGTTCATCGCCGTGGCCGACCGCCGCCTTTATGCCGCCAAGGAGCGCGGGCGGGCCCGTGTGGTGTCCGACGATATGGTCAGTAGAGAACCCGAGCCCTGAGCGTGCCATCGATGGCGGCGAGCTCGTTGCGCAGGGCCGCCGCGCGTTCTTCCGTGGCGGTGACGTCGATAACCACGTAGCCGACCTGCGCCGAGGTCTGCAGGTACTGGCCATCGATGTTTACCGCCGCGCGCGAGAACACCTCGTTGACCTGCGACAGCACGCCGGGAATGTTGCGGTGGATATGCAGCAGGCGGCGGCTGGTCGGGTGGCCCGGCAGGGACACCTCGGGGAAATTCACGGCCGAGAGCGTGCTGCCGTTGTCGCTGTAGCGCACCAGTTTCGAGGCGACCTCGATGCCGATGTTCTCCTGTGCCTCGGCGGTACTCCCGCCCACGTGGGGCGTGAGGATGACGTTGTCCATGCCGACCAGGGGCGACACGAAGGGATCGCCGTTACCCTTGGGTTCCACCGGGAAGACGTCGACGGCGGCGCCGGCCAGGTGTTTCGCGCGCAGCGCGGCGGCGAGCGCATCGATATCGACCACCGTGCCGCGCGAGGCGTTCACCAGCATGCTGCCCGCTCGCATGCGGCCCAGCTCGGCCCCGCCGATCATGTTCCGGGTCTGCGGGGTTTCCGGCACGTGCAGGGTCACTACGTCCGCGCGCTCCAGCAGGTCGTCGAGGCTGGCGGCGGGGCGGGCGTTGCCCAGCGAGAGCTTGGGCTCGATGTCGTGGAAAATCACCCGCATGCCCAGCGACTCGGCGAGTACGCCCACCTGGGTGCCGATGTGGCCGTAGCCGACGATGCCCAGCACTTTGTCGCGCACCTCGAAGCTGCCGGCCGCGGACTTCGACCAGCCCCCGCGATGGCACTGCGCGTTCTTCTCGGGGATGCGCCGCACCAGCATGATGGTTTCGGCGATCACCAGTTCGGCGACGCTGCGCGTGTTGGAATAGGGCGCGTTGAACACCGGCACCCCCAGCCGCTCGGCGGCCTGGGCGTCGACCTGGTTGGTGCCGATGCAGAAGCAGCCCACGGCGATGAGACGGCGGGCCTCGGCGAGCACGTCCGCGCTGAGGTGGGTGCGGGAACGGATGCCGACGATATGCGCGTCGGCGATGCGCTCGCGAAGTTCATCGTCGGGCAGCGACTTCTCGTGGAACTCGATCTGCGAGTACCCCGCCTGCCGGAAGGTCTCCAGCGCGCTTCGGCTCACGCCCTCCAGCAGCAGCACCTTGATGTCTTCTTTCGGATACGACGTGCGCTTCATGGGGCGTGACCGGTCCTGGGAAAGGGAAACCCACTATGCCAGATGCCCCACCCCAATAGCGCCGGTGGACGCGCACCGGCCGACGCTGGCACGCTGGGCGCCCCTTCGTTCCGGCACCGCCATGACCGATACCCGTCTGTCCGAGCTTATCCGTCTGCTGCCTGGCCTCCGGCTGTCCACCGATCCGGGCGACCTTGAACACTATGGCCGCGACTGGACGCGACGCTGGACGCCGGCGCCGCTCGCCATCGCCTTTCCGGCCGATATCGCCCAGGTGCAGGCGATCGTGCGCTGGGCCAACGGCGCCAGCGTGGCCATCGTGCCTTCGGGCGGCCGCACGGGGCTCTCCGGCGGCGCCGTCGCCGCGCACGGCGAATTGGTGGTCAGCCTGGACCGGATGAACCGCATCCTCGGCTTCGACCCGATCGATCGCACCCTCACCGTGCAGCCCGGCATCGCCCTGGAGGCCGTGCAGAAGGCCGCCCGCGAACACCGGCTAACGTACCCGGTGGACTTCGCCGCGCGAGGCTCGTGCCAGATCGGCGGTAACATCGCCACCAACGCGGGCGGCATCCGGGTGATCCGCTACGGCAACACCCGGCAGTGGGTGGCGGGGCTCAAGGTGGTGACCGGGCAGGGCGATCTGCTCGACCTCAATCGCGGGCTCGTCAAGAACGCCTCCGGCTACGACCTGCGCCACCTGGTGATCGGCTCGGAGGGTACCTTGGGCATCGTCGTCGAGGCGACGTTGTGGCTGACCTCGCCGCCCCCCGAGACCCAGGTGATGCTGCTGGCGGTGCCTGCCATGGACGCCCTGATGAAGGTCTTCGCCGAGGCGCGCCACCGGCTTCGCCTGGAGGCCTTCGAGTTCTTTACCGACCGGGCGCTGTCCCACGTCACGGCCCACGGTGGACAGGACCCCTTCGACACGGTGCACCCGTACTACGTGGTGACCGAGTTCGAGGCGCCCGACGAGGCAGCGAAGGGTGAGGCCCTCGCGTTCTTCGAACGTTGCGTGGCCGAGGGATGGGTAGTCGATGGCGTGATCGCGTCCAGCGACGCGCAGGCGGCGGCCTTGTGGCGCCTGCGCGAAGGCATCACCGAGAGCCTGGCGACCCACAAACCCTACAAAAACGACGTGTCGGTGCGCATTTCCGCCGTACCGGCCTTCATGGACGACATGCATCGGCTGCTCACGGCCTCTTACCCCGACTTCGACGTGGTCTGGTTTGGTCACATCGGCGACGGCAACCTCCATATCAACGTGCTCAAGCCGGCGGCGCTCGACAACGAGGCCTTCGTGGCCCAGTGCGAGCACGTGACCGCCATGCTCGTGGATACCCTGCGCCGGCATGGCGGCAGCATTTCGGCCGAACACGGCATCGGCCTGGTCAAGAAGCCCTGGCTGGGCAGCGTGCGGTCGCCCGAAGAGATCGCCCTGATGCGCGGTATCAAGGCGGTGTGGGACCCCAACGGCATCATGAATCCGGGCAAGTTGCTGTAGCCTTCGTGCTCTCTTCCGCCCCCCGAGTACGCCCCATGGCCCAGGATTCCACCGCCCTTTATCCGCCGATCGAGCCCTACCGCAGCGGCACGCTGCCGGTCTCGTCGCTGCATACCCTGTATTTCGAGGAGAGCGGCAACCCGAATGGCAAGCCGGTGGTGTTCCTGCACGGTGGTCCCGGTGGCGGCACCAACGCCCGTTGCCGTCAGTTCTTCGATCGCGCGGCTTATCGCATCGTGCTGTTCGACCAACGCGGCTGCGGCCGTTCCACACCGCACGCCGAGCTCACCGACAACACCACCTGGGATCTCGTCGCCGACATCGAGCGCCTGCGCGAGCACCTGGGCATCGACCGCTGGCAGGTCTTCGGCGGTTCATGGGGCTCCACGCTCGCGCTCGCCTACGCGCAGACCCACCCGGACAAGGTGACCGAACTCGTGCTGCGCGGCATCTTCATGCTGCGTCGGTCGGAGCTGGAATGGTTCTACCAATCGGGCTGCAGCGACCTCTACCCCGATGCGTGGGAGACATACCTCTCGGCCATTCCGCCGGCCGAGCACGGTGACCTGATCAGCGCCTACCATCGCCGCCTCACCAGCACCGACACGGCCGTGCGGGTGGCCGCGGCGCGCGCCTGGTCGGTATGGGAAGGCGCCACCAGCTACCTCTACCAGGACGAAGCGCACATCGCATCCAGCGGCGAAGACGAGTTCGCCCTTGCGTTCGCCCGC
>CAJYHU010000055.1 GCA_913774655.1 uncultured Luteibacter sp.
CGTGCGTCGCTGAACGCCAGGCCCAGCCGGAACGCGTTGCTCGAGCGGAATTCGTTGATCCGCTCCAGTTCGCGTTCCGCGTCGCGCTCGTCGAGCGCGCCCAGCGTGCGGACGATGTCCGCGGCGATGTCGGCGCGCTTGAGCGGCAACTGGTCGATGCGCGGATCGAGTACGTCGTCGAGCAGCAGCGGCTGCGCGATCACGCGTTCGGCAAGGAACGCGCTGTCCGCGAAAACGCCGGCGACGCGACGGCGTGCGTTGGGCTGCTCGTCGAGCAACGCAAGGTACGACGAGCGGCGGGCGACGGCCTGGACCAGCCGCACCAGGCGCAACAGGCTTTGCGCGGGCGCGACGCTGCCGCGCGCCGCGCCGATCAGCTGGGGCATGAGGCGCTCCAGGCGCTCGCCCGAGCGCGCCGACATGGCCCGCACGGAGGCCGCCTGCGGCAGCTTGCCCAAGGCGTCGGCGACGTCCGTCCCCGGGACGAAACCCGAGGCCTCGACCGTCGACGCGTCGAGCACGCCCTCGCGTGCCTGGTTCCACAGCTCGACATCGGCCGCCGGCGGCGTGGCCGTCTGGCCCGCGTGCGGCACGAGCACGGCGGCGAACTCGGCCGACACGGCGGTGCGATGGTTGGCGAGGTCGCTTTCCAGGGCCTCCCACGAGTCGTAGTCCAGCCCAAGCGCCAGGCGCTCGCGGGTGAGGGCGTCGTCGGGGATGTCGTGCGTCTGCGCATCGCGCAGCATCTGCACGCGATTCTCCAGGCGACGCAGGAAGACGTACGCCGTGCGCAGCAACCGCGCCCGCGCGGCGGGAATGTAGCCTCGCGCCTCGCAGGCCCGTAACGCGGGCAGCAGACCGCGCACGCGCAGCGCCGGATCGCGCCCGCCCCGGATCATCTGGGTGAGCTGGACCACGAACTCGATCTCACGAATGCCTCCCGGGCCCAGCTTGAGGTTGCCCGCGAGGTCCTTGCGCGCCACCTCCGCGTCGATCAGCGCTTTCATTTCGCGCAGCCCGGCGAAGGCGGTGTAATCGAGGTAGCGCCGGTAGACGAACGGCCGCAGCATGTCCTGCAGTTCGCGCCCGGCCGTGCGATCCCCGGCCACCGGGCGCGCCTTGATCCACGCGTAGCGCTCCCAGTCGCGACCCTCGCGCTGGTAATACTGCTCCATGGCCGCGAACGGCAGGGCGAGCCGTCCCGCGTTGCCGAACGGACGAAGGCGCAGGTCGACCCGCGCGCAGATGCCATCGACGGTCGGCTCCGCCAGCAACCTGACGAGCTGGCGCGCCTCGCGCACGAAGTATTCGCCGTTGTCGAGCGGACGGGCGCCGTCCGTTTCCCCGCCGGACGCGTAGGCGAGCACGAGGTCGATGTCGGAGGAGAAATTGAGCTCGTTGCCCCCGAGCTTGCCGAAGCCCACCACCACCATGCGCTGCTCGTGGCCCGCCGCGTCCCGGGGCCGGCCATGACGGGCGCGGAGGGCGGCCTCCGACCAGCGCAGCGACGCGCCGAGCAAGGCCTCGTACAGCACGCTTGTGGACGACAGAGTCTCGTCGAGGTCGTCCAGGCCGTTGACGTCGCGGAACACCAGGCGCACGGCTTCCGCGTGACGGAAGCGGCGCAGTGTCTGCATGCAAAGCGTTTCGTCGGCTGGCAGGTCGAGCATCGCGCCGCGGGCAGCGGCATCGGCGCTGGCGCGCAGCCGCTCAAGGCCCGCGGGCGCCAGCAGGTCGGGCTGGCGACGGAAGATGTCGAAGGCGAAGTCCGACGCCATGAGCGTGCGCCGGATGCGCTCGGCCACGCCCGCATCGTCGTAGAGCGGAATTTTTGCCGCGCGGCACGCCGCCATCACGTCGGCGTAACGCTGGTCGATGAGGGCGCGAAGTTCCGCACTTTCGCGTCGTGCCGGCTGAGGAGTGGTCATCGGCGCCATTGTGCCTCACGGCGGTCCGTCCCGCAGTCCACCCGCAGAACGGGCCGGCCGGTGCGAGCGAGGGTGCCAGGCGAACGATCTCGCCCACCGCCGGGACACAGGGACGCGGCGACGGCGGCGTCCATTATCAATGCGCTCGCCGCTTTTTTCGGTGCGAGTACAACGCCCTTCACGCGAAGTAAACAAGCGATTCGTCCAGAGATTCATGTCCATTCGGTTACAGTCGTGGTTCCCTCGATGACAGGCTGTCACAGAGACCGCAATGTTCAGAAACGTCTCACCCTTGCGCGACCGGATGTCGCGCGTCGTGCTGCCGCTGCTGTTGGCCGTGGCATTCGTGCTGTACACGGGTTTTGTCGACGGCAACCCGGGTGTCGCGGCAGACCATTGGTGGGACCGTCCCGGGCATCTGGTCGTCAACGCGTTCCCCGGGCTGCTGACCGCGGGCCTGCTACTCGTACTGACGCGACGCGCCTGGCTATCCTTCGGGCTCGCGTTCCTGGCGCAGGGTGTCGTGCTCGCGGTGAGCGCGATCAAGATGAAGAACCTGGGCTCGCCCCTGCTGCCGGCCGACTTCCGCATGGTCGGCCAGTTGAAGAACGGCGGCCTGCACCTGCTGGGCGGCTACCTGCCGGCCAATCCCCTGCCCTATCTGGCCATCATCGCCGCCATCGCACTCGTGGTGATGGCCGCCCGCGTCGAGCCACCGCTTTTTGCGCGCCGCACGCACGGTCGACGCCTCGTCAGCGGTATAGCGCTTTTCGCCCTCATCGCCACCTTGTTCGCCGGCATACCGGCATGGTCGACGATGTACGACAAGAACCGGCTCGGTATGCAGCCATGGTCGGCGGCTGCGAACGCTGGCGACAACGGCGTCGTGACCACGATCATGCAGTTCCGGCTGCAGAACGCCGGCAAGAAGGCCAGGCCCGATCCGACGAGCGCGGCGCAGTTTCTCGCGAGCATCGATGGCGCATTGCGCGAACACATGGCCGCGGCGGCCGCCAACCCGAGGCAAACGCCCGATATCGTCGTGGTGCAGAGCGAGTCGTTCTTCGACCCCTCCGTGATCCGCGGCATGGAACACGATGACCTGGCGCCGAACCTCCATCGCCTCGCCGAACACGCCAGCGTCGGGCGACTGCACGTGCCGACCTTCGGCGGCGGCACCATCCGCACCGAGTTCGAAGTGTTGACGGGGCTGTCGTTGCGTTACTTCCCGTCGATGCAATTCCCTTACCTGCAGATGTCGTCGGGCGTGATGCCCGGCATGGTGCGTACGCTACGGTCGCACGGCTACGAAACCATCGCGGTACACGGCAATGATCCCGGTTTCTGGAATCGCACCAGCGCGTTCCGCTCGCTCGGCTTCGACCGTTTCGTGTCCCAGGCGGACTTCCCGCGGGACGCGCCGCGCAGCGGCGAATACATGGCCGACAGCGCCATGACCGACGAAATCATGCGCCAGTTGAAGAATGACGGCCCGCCGCGCTTCGTTTTCGCGATCAGCATGGAAGCCCACGGCCCGTACGATAAATCAGCCAACATCGACACCGCCGAACGCGACGCGATCGCCGTGCCTGACGGCCTGAGCGATGCGGCGAAGATGCAGTTGCGCAACTACATCTATCACATGCGTCGCGCCGACGCCGAACTGGGCCGCCTGGCCGAGCAGCTGAAACAGCGCGAGCGCCCCACCCTGCTGCTCTTCTACGGCGACCATCTGCCGGCCCTCGTCGAAGCCTACGACAAGCTCGGTTTTACCGATGGAGGCAACATGCTGACGCAGACGGTGCCTTACATCCTGATCGACGCGCA
>CAJYHU010000056.1 GCA_913774655.1 uncultured Luteibacter sp.
GCTCGCGGCGTGGTACGCGATACGTGGCGGCGATCGGGTGGGCGTCCTGTCGTTCGGCGCCCAGCGCCAGTTGGTGAAGCCGCAGGGCGGCGCGCGTGGCGCGCTCGCCGTCGCGGGTGCCATCGCCGCGTGGGACGCTGCCCCGGTCGGCGACGATGAAAGCCTGTCCGCCGCGCTGCAGCGGGCGGGTCGGTTGATGCACGGCGCATCGCGCGTGCTGCTGGTGAGCGACGGTTTCTGCGTCGACGCCGCCGCGCGCGGCCGGATGCTCGGTCTTGTCGGCAAGGCCGAGGTGTCGGTCCTCAACGTGGCCGATCCGCTGGAGATGGCCGAGCCGCCACCTGGGCGCTATCCGCTGGCGCATCGAGGCCAGCACTACGACGTCACCCTGTACGGCGAGCGCGAGAGGGCCGAGTTCGCGCGCTCGCTCGGTGACGGTCGTCGCCGCCTGCTCGCGTTGGCGAGCGGACTGAATCTGCGCCATCGCACGATCGATACCACCGCCGATCCGCTCGACGCCCTGGTCGCCTTGCTTGGCGTGAGGAAAGCCTGATGCCGCAGAACGCGCCCGTCCTGCGCGACATCCACGTGCCTGAGGTCTCGATGTGGTGGCCGCTGGCGCCGGGTTGGTGGGTGTTGATCGCGCTCGCGCTGATCGCTGTCGCCATCGCGATCCATGCCTGGCGCCGCCGCGTCGCCCGCCGCCGCCGGGCTGACGCCGTGCTCGCCGAATTGCATGCGGCGCGCGAGCGCCACGCCGTCGATGGCGACGCCGCAGCGTTCGCCGCGAGTGTCAACCAGTTGCTGCGTCGCGTGGCGCGCCTGCGCGATCCGCGCAGTGTCACGCTCAGCGGCGACGCGTGGGCGCGTGCGCTGGCCGCCCAGGCGCCACGCGCCGACGTCGCGCTGCTCGTCGCGCTCGATGCAGCGATGTATCGGCCGCGCGCCGACATCGACGTCGCCGGCACCTGCCGCGACGCCGATGCCTGGATACGCGCCGCCTTGCGGAGATCGTCCCGTGTCACTGCCTGAATTCGCCTGGCCCTGGCTCGTCGTCGCCTTGCCGCTGCCCTGGCTGATGCGCCGCGTGCTGCGGCCCATCCGACCGTCACAGGCGCTCAATCTGCCGCATCCCGGCCTCACGCTCGCCCAGGGCCCGATGGCCCGCGCGCCGTTCGGCGCCACGCTCCTGCTCGTACTGGCCTGGCTCTGCCTGGTCACGGCGGCGGCGCGACCGCAATGGCTGGGGCCGCCGGAGCCGCAGCGCCGTAGCGGCCGCGCGACGATGCTCGCGGTCGATCTTTCCGGAAGCATGTCGCTCGACGACATGGTGCTTGCCGGACGGCAGGTGTCGCGTTTCGCCGCGGTGGAAGCCATCGCCGGCGACTTCATCGATCGTCGCGTCGGCGACGAACTGGGCCTGATCCTTTTCGGTTCGCAGGCCTACCTTGTCACGCCGTTGACCTACGATCTCGACGCGGTGCGCGCGCAATTGCACGGTGCCGTCGTGGGCCTGCCCGGACGCGAGACCGCCATCGGCGACGCGCTTGCCGTCGCGGTGAAGCGCCTGGCCGACATGCCCGAGCAGGCGCGTGTCGTGGTGCTGCTGACCGATGGCGTGAACAACTCCGGCGCCATCTCGCCGCGGGAGGCCGCCCGTGCCGCGAAGGCGGCCGGCGTGCGGATCTACACGATCGGCATCGGCGCCACCGCGATGCGCGTGGATGACCTCTTCGGAGCGCATACGGTGAATCCTTCCGCCGACCTCGACGTCGGCATGCTCACCGATATCGCGAAGGAAACCGGGGGCAAGTTCTTTCGCGCCACCGATACGCAGCAGATCGCCGATGCCTATCGCGCCATCGATCAGCTCGAACCCGTGCCGCAACAAGGCGCCGCCTTGCGGCCGCGTTATGAGCTGTTCCGGTGGCCGCTCCTGGCATCGCTCGTTTTGCTGGCGCTGGCGACGCTGCCGGGCCTCATCGCACGGAGGGCGCGCGCATGAGCACGCTGGCGTCGTTCCATTTCATCCAACCGCACTGGCTGTGGCTTCTTCTGCTGGTGCCGCCGCTGGCCTGGCTGGTCGCACGGCGTCAGCCCGGCACCCGCGTGCTGGCGCGACTCGCCGATCCCGCGCTGCTGCCTCACCTGCTCGACGGTGCCCCCATGACGACACGCGCGCCGGCCGTCGCGTTCGCCTCGGCGGCGATACTCGCGGTGTTCGCGCTCGCCGGCCCCACCTGGAGTCGGCAGACCCAGCAGCTCTACGCGGGGCAGAGCGCCCAAGTGGTGGTGCTGTCGATGTCGCCGCACATGCTGTCGCACGATGTCGTGCCCGATCGCCTGAGTCGCGCCCGTTACAAGGTGCGAGAGCTCTATCGCGCCAATGCGAGCGGTCTGAATGCACTTATCGCCTACACCGGCGAACCGTTCACCGTCGCGCCGCTGACCACCGACGCGCACAGTGTCGATGACCTGCTCAATGCGCTGTCGCCGGACACGATGCCCGTCGACGGCGACGATCCCGGCAAGGCGATCGACATGGCGGTCGAACTCATCCGTCATGCCGGCTTGCACGGCGGTTCGATCGTGCTGGTGACCGACCATGCGGACGCCGCGGCGGATGCGGCCGCGCGTCGGGCCCGCGCCGCCGGCGATCGCGTATCCGTTCTGGGCATCGGCACGACGCGCGGTGGGCCGATCACGAGTCCCGACGGCGGTTTCGTCAAGGATGCCCAGGGCACCATCGTGATGGGTGCGCGCGACGACGCCTCGCTGTCCGCCTTGGCCGCGGCCGGCGGCGGCCGTTTCGTCCCGGTGGCGAACGATGGGTCGGACGTGGCGACGCTGTCGTCCCTGCTCAAGGACGACGGCGAGGGCACGTCGGTCGCCGGGGCGACGTCCGGCCAGTGGCAGGATCGCGGCCCGTGGCTGTTGTTGCCGCTGTTGCCGTTGGTGGCGCTGGTATTCCGTCGCGGCTGGTTGATCGTGCTGGCGCTGGCCGTGCTGCCGCTGTCGCCGGCACGCGCCGCCGATGGCCTGGGCGACGTCTTCCGCACCCGCGACCAGCAGGCGGCGCACGCGCTCGCCGCCGGTGAGGCGGCCAAGGCCCAGGCGCTGGCCACGACGTCGTCGTTGCGTGGCGCGGCCGCCTATCGTGCGGGCGACTACGCCGCCGCCGTCGCCGCGTTGAAGAACGGCAAGGACAGCGATTCGCAGTACAACCTCGGCAACGCGCTGGCGAAGCAACAGCGCTACGAAGACGCCCTCGCCGCGTACGACCGAGCGTTGAAGGCCAACCCCGGCAACGCCGATGCCGCCGCCAACCGCAAGGCGGTGGACGACTTCCTCAAGCAGCAGCAACAACAGCAGAAGCCGCAGGACAAAAACGACGACAGGAAGGGTCAGGGTGGCAAGCAGGGCGACAAGAGCGCCGGCAAGCAGGGCCAGAACGACCCGAAAAACCCGCAGGGTTCGCAGGGTGGCCAGGACAACCCGGCTCAAGGCGGCCAGGACAACACGTCGTCCGGTGACAAGGGAGACGACAAGGGTTCGCCCCCGTCGGGCGATCCGTCCAAGGCGGGTGAGGGCGACGGCAAGGATCGCAGCGCGTCGCAAGACGCCGCCGGGGAGCCGCAGGGCGACGCCAAGGCGTCCTCCGAGGCCCAGCGCGCCGAAGCGCAGAAAGCGCAGTCCGCGCTCAAGCAGCAGCTCGACGCGGCCCTGGGCAAAGACGGCCAGGCCAGGAAAAGCGACGACAAGGGCGCGCACGATCTGGGCGTGCTGTCGGCCGACGATGCGTCCTCGAAGCTGCCGGCCGACGTGCGCCGGTCGCTGATGCGCGTGCCGGACGATCCGGGTGGTCTGTTGCGTAGAAAGTTCATGCTCGAGTACCAGCAAAGGCATGGTGCGGAGCCGGAGGAATGACGATGCGTGGTGTGCGTTACCTGGTGGCGGTGGCCGTGCTCTGGCCCATGCTGGCGTGGGCCCAGGCGGCGCCCACGGCGTCGCTCGATCGTCCCCGCGTCGGCCTGGGCGAGACGGTGACGCTCAACATCCAGATAGGGGACGGCGATGCCGATGCGCCCGACCTCTCGCCGTTGTCCGCCGACTTCGTCGTGCTCGGCACCTCGACCAACCATACGCTGAGCATCGTCAACGGCCATCGCGAAGCGCATACGATCCTGGGCGTGGCCCTGCGCCCGCGTCGCGAAGGCCACTTGACCGTGCCGGCGCTCGCGATCGGCGCGCAGAAGACGCCCCCGCTGGATCTCGACGTCGAGGCGCCGGGCAAGACCGCCGGCACCGCGAATCCCGACGCGCCGGTGCAACTGGAGGACATGGTCAATCCGACCCATGCGTACGTCGGCCAGCAGATCGACTACACGTTGCGCCTCTATTTCACCAACCTGGCCGACGGCAATCTCGGCGACCCCGCCGCCGACGGCGCCGAAGTCCGGCGCGTCGGCCAGGATGCGAACTACCAGACCACTCGCGGCAACCGGCGTTTGAACGTGGTCGAACGCCATTACGCCATCTTCCCGCAGCGCCCGGGCACGTTGGACATCCAGCCGCCCACGTTCCAGGGCACCGTCGTCGATCCCAACGACATGGATGCCTTCTTTGGATCGGGATCGCCGGTCAGCACCGTCGGCCAGCCATTGCGCGTGGAGGTGCGCGGACGCCCGTCCGGGGCCGCGGATGGCGCCTGGATACCCGCCCGTTCGCTGTCGCTCTCGCTCGACGGCCTGCCTGCCGACGGCAAGGCCACCGTCGGCCAGCCGGTGACGCTGACCATGCGGCTGGAGGCCGTGGGCATGCCGTTCGAGGCGTTGCCCGCGCTCTCGCTGCCCACGCTCGACGGCGCGGATGTCTATCCCGACAAGGCCGCCACCGGCGGCAGCACGAGCGGACCGTGGATCACCGGACGGCGCCAGCAGGCATTCGCCGTGGTGCCGACGCGTCCGGGCACGTTGCATATCCCGGAGACGACGCTGCATTGGTGGAACGTGGTCACCGACAAGCCGGAGGAGGCGACGATCCCGGCACACGATATCCAGGTGGCGCCCGGTAGTGGCGCACCCGCGAAGGCCACGCCGCCCCGTGCCCCGGCCACCGGCGCGTCGCCGTCGGCATCGCCTGCGGCCGCCCCGG
>CAJYHU010000057.1 GCA_913774655.1 uncultured Luteibacter sp.
CTTCTCCATGACCACCAGGCGGTCCATCCGCGCGATGGTGGAAAGCCGGTGCGCGATGGCGATCACGGTCTTGCCTTGCATGAGGGTTTCCAGGCTTTCCTGGATGGCGGCCTCGGCTTCGGAATCGAGCGCCGAGGTGGCTTCGTCGAGCACGAGGATGGGCGCATCCTTCAGCAGCACGCGGGCGATGGCGATGCGCTGCCGCTGGCCGCCGGAGAGCTTCACGCCGCGCTCGCCGGCATGGGCGTCGAACCCGGTGCGGCCCTCCCCGTCGGACAGGCCAGGGATGAATTCGTCCGCGCGTGCCTTGCGCACCGCCTCGAGCATCTCCGCCTCGCTGGCCTCCGGCCGGCCGTAGAGCAGGTTGTCCCGGATCGAGCGATGCAGCAGCGACGTGTCCTGGGTGACCACGCCGATCTGGGAGCGCAGCGACTCCTGCGCGACCCCGGCGATGTCCTGGCCGTCGATGCGTATCTGCCCGCCTTCGAGGTCGTAGAGCCGCAGCATGACGTTGACCAGCGTCGACTTGCCCGCGCCCGAGGGGCCGACGAGGCCGATCTTTTCGCCCGGTCGCACCACGAGGTCGAGGCCACCGATGACGCCGCCCGCCTTGCCGTAGTGGAAGTGGATGTCCTCGAAGCGCACCTCGCCGCGATCGACCCGCAGGGGCGGCGCACCGGGACGATCCACCACCGTGCGCTCGCGCGAAATCGTGGTGATGCCGTCCTGCACGGTGCCGACGTTGTCGAAGATGCCGTTGACCACCCACATGATCCAGCCGGACATGTTGTTGATGCGGATCACCAGCCCCACCGCCAGGGCCACCTGGCCCGTCGTCACCGTGCCGCGCACCCACAGCCACAGGGCCAACGCGCTGGTGCCGGCGATGAGCAGGCCGTTGAGCGAGGTGATGGCCACGTCCATCGAGGTGATCATGCGGTTCTGTTCGCGCACCTTGCCGGTCTGCTCGCGCATGGCCTCGCGCGCATAGGCTTCTTCATGGTGAGTGTGGGCGAAGAGCTTGAGCGTCATCACGTTGCTGTAGCCGTCGACGATACGGCCCATGAGCTTCGAACGCGCCTCGGACGCGTGCCACGACCGCTCTTTCACGCGTGGCACGAAGAAAGCGAGCATCGCCACGTAGCCGACGATCCACAGCACCAGGGGTAGCGCCAGCCAGAGGTCGGCCCGGGCGAAGAGATAGATCGAGGTGCCGGCATAGACGCTCACGTACCACAGCGCGTCGACCACCTGCACCGCCGATTCGCGCAGCGCCGGCGCGGTCTGCATGATGCGGTTGGCGATGCGGCCGGCGAAGTCGTTCTGGAAGAAGGACAGGCTCTGTTTCAGCACGTAACGGTGGTTCTGCCAGCGCACCATGTTGGTCATGCCCGGCGCCAGCGTCTGGTTCACCAGCAGGTCGTGCACGCCGATGGCGACCGGCCGCAGCACCACCACTACAAAGCCCATCCAGCACAGCGTGCGCCAGTGCGTGGGAAAGAAAGCGGCAGCGGGCGTCTTCTGGGCCATGTCCACGACACGGCCGAGGAAGTCGAACAGCGCGACCTCGATCAGCGCCACCGCGAGGCCCACCGCGAGCGCCGCGGCGAAGATCTTCCAGACCTGGCCCAGGTAATACGCGTAGAAGCGCAGCACACCGGTCGGCGGCGTGCGATCGGGCGCCTCCCGGAAGATGTCGATGAGGGATTCGAACCAGCGATAGATCATGCCGGCATTCTAAGCCGGCTTCATGTCGGCTGCGCGTATCGGCGCCCCAGCACGCGGTCGAGGGAGACGTAGAGCGCGCCCAGGACCACGAACAGCACGCCCACGGCCAGCGAATTGAGCACGACGTGACCGTAGCCAATCCGGTCGACGTCCATGAACGGATAGGGATACTCGTGGACGACGGCGCCGCGCAGCAGCGTCCAGACGGCGAACGCCAGCGGGAAACCCAACCAGCGACCGATGTCCCCCCAACTGAGCGTGCCGTGTTCCTGGAGGGTGGCCCACCAGGCGACATACATCAGGGGCACCACGTAATGCACGGTACGGTCGGCAATCAGGTGCACGCCGCGCGGGTGCCAGTGGCCCTGAAGGACCGTCATGTAGACCAGCCACGTCACCGTGATCGATAGCGCCGCCAGCCCGCGCACGCGCGCGGTGCGCAGCCGGTTGAACGGCGCCCAGTTGCCACCCGTGGCGATCGCCGTGGCCACCAGGGCGACGAGCAGGTTCGAGAGGATGGTGAAGAAGCTCAGGTAACGCACCGTCACCTGCAGCAGCGGCCCCGACCAGAGGATGAGCCAGTACTGCAACAGAAGACCGGGCCACGCCACGGCGGCAACCACGACGGCGACGAGGTGGGATACGGCGTCACGGCGCACCATGTCAGCGCGGCCACGTGTTGTTGGTGCGGTCATGGTCGGGCACGCGGTGATCGGGGTCGATGGTCGCCGCGACGACGCGCTTGCCGCCGGGCACGTACACGTCGAAACGGGTGTGCTGTTGCCAGGTTTCCACCGGGATGCGGATATCGCGCGTTGTCTTGTCGTCGAAGGTGACCCGCAACGTCGCCGGCATCGGCAGGCGGTCGAGATTGGCGACGGTGACGGTCGCGCCGTCTATCCCGGTCACCGCCAGGTCCACCTGCCAGTTGTTCGCATACCAGCCCCGCCAGAACCAGCCCAGGTCCTCGCCCGCCTCGCTTTCCATGAGCCGGAAG
>CAJYHU010000058.1 GCA_913774655.1 uncultured Luteibacter sp.
GAGCGTGCGATCAGCATGCCCAGGCGCGCGCGGCAGGCGTCGCGCAGCGAGGCCGATACGGGCGCGGGCGCGGATACCACGGGTGCCGCGGGGGGCGGCACCGGTGCCACGGCAGCGACAGGGCGACGCTGCCGGATCACGCCATCGCTTTCGGCCACGATCACCTGCTGGCCCAGGTCGTGGGCCGCCGCCGCGGGGAAGCGGATACGGCCATACCCTTCCTCGCCGAGCACGGCGGCCCAGCGCTCCGGTGCGAGGCTCGGGCATCCCGGGATGCGCAGCGCCTCGTCTTCATAAAGCCACCAGCCGTCGAGCAGGCCAAAGGTGAGATGCGCCCACAGGTCGCACCGGCTCAGTTCGTTGAGCACGAGCAGGCCATGGGTGCTCAGCAAGGCCTTGGCGTTGCGCAGGCTCTCGCGGATGTCGCGCGTGGCATGCAACACGTTCGTGGCGACGGCGAGGTCGTAGCGGCCCGGCGCCATGCCCTGCTCCGCCAGCGGACGACCGATGTCGAGCAGGCGACAGGCGAGGAACGGATGGTCCGCGCCGAAGCGCTGCTCGGCATGGTGCAGGAACGCCCGCGACAGGTCGGTGTACGCGTACTCGTCGATATGCGCCGCGTACGGTTTGAGGCGCTCCAGCAGGTGCGCGGCAGTGCCGCCCGTACCCGCGCCGATCTCCACGATGCGCAAGCGCGCGGTCGGATCGCGACGCAGGCGCGCCGCCACGGCATCGATCACGGCCCCGCACAGCACGTCGTTGAAGTGGTCGGCGACGGCGTTGCCCCGGTAGACCCCCTCCACCAGGTGCATCGACGACGCCGGGAACAGGACGGCGGTCGCGTCGACGTGGCCCTGGAGGATCGCCGGCAGGGCGGACAACATCGTGTCCACCAGCGTGACCTGCGCCCGTCGTACGTGGCCTTCGGCCGTCCATTCGACCTTGCGTGCCCGCCTGTCCGCCCACGCGCGCTCCAGCGGCGGGGACGTCGGCATGCCGGCGATCCGCTGCATGCTGTGGCGCAGCCAGCGCGCGTGCCTGGGATGCCATGCGGCCGCCGTGTCGGCGTCATGCAGGCCCAACGCCTGCAACTCGCCACGCAGGATGGCCAGCGCGAGGCGATCGATCTCATCGGCCTCGATCGCGAGCCGCTGCGCGTCGCCCGCGAAAGCGATGCGCCGCTCGGGCAGGATGCACGCCGGCCTGCTCGCGGGGAGGACCTCCACCGTGGCGTCGCCGACGCGGTCGAACACATCGGCCTTCATGTTGGACGCGAGGGTTTTCAGGAACGCCATCCGCGGCAGCGGCGACGCCAGCAGGCGCTCGACGGCCTGCATGCCTTCGACCGGCTCGATCGACCCGATACCCTGGCGCGCCATGCGCTCGCGGTAATCCGCCGACGCGACGGCGCCCACGTTGCCCCAGTACCCCCACTGCATGAGTTTGACCGGATAAGGCAGGCGCTGGCCGAGCTGTCGGGCGTAGGCATCCTTGAAGCAGCATCCGGCCGCATAGGCAGCCTGCCCCGCCGAGCGCATGACACTCACCAGCGAGGAGAAGAACAGCATGAAATCCAGCGGCAGGTCACCGAACACCTGCCCCATGCACATGCTGGCGTCGACCTTGGCCGACAACCCGGCGAGCAGCCGCGCTTCGTCCATCTGAACCACGCCGCGGTCCAGCAGCGACAACGCCGCATGCACCACGCCGTGAATCGGCCCGAATCGGGCCAGCACCTCGTCGCGTGCCCGCGTCAGGGCCTGGCGGTCGCTCGCATCGGCCACGATGTAGTGAGGCATCGGGCCGAGCTGGCCGAGCGACGCCCTCGCCTGCGCGATCGCCTCGTCTTCGGGACGTCGACCGATCCAGACCACCTGGGCCTGTCGCGTGCGGATCAGGTGCGCGCTCCAGGCCTGGCCGATGCCACCCGCGCCCCCGATCACCACGTAGACACCACCCTCCCGATAGGGCGGCGGCGTGGCGCCATCATGGCTGCCCACGTGCGACAGGCCCTGGCGGAACCACTGGCCACCGCGCCATGCCGTCGTTTCGCCCGAGCGCGCGGGCAGGCGCAGCAGGCTGGCGACCGGCCAGTCCCCTGCCACGGGCATGTCGATCAGGCGTATCCGCCACGCCGGGATTTCGCGCGCCATCGCGCCGAGAAAGCCGTGCACGCCGGCGTGACCCGGCCACACCGCGTCACTGGCGTGCACCGCCTGCGCCTGTGTCGTGACCACCGTCCAGCCCAGCGCACTTTCGCCGGCGCCGAGCGCGAGCAGGGCCTTGGCGAGACGGAACGCACGCAGCACACCGTCCCGCTGCGCCGCCGGCCATGCGTCGTCGTCCGACGCCGTCGCCTCATCCACGATCCAGACGAGATGGTCGATCGCGCCGTGCGCGCGCAGGCGCGCCTGGATGTCCTCGATGTCCGCATCCCTGGGCAGGTTGAGGATCGATGCGTTCGGCATCGCGCGCGACATCGCCTCGCGCCGGGCCGGCGTGCCGCCGATCACGGCGATGCGTCCGGACGGCAGCGGATCGAGCGAACCGATCGGCGCCACCTCCCAGGTCGGCGTCAACGTCCATGTCTCGCCGGGCGACACCGGCGACTCG
>CAJYHU010000059.1 GCA_913774655.1 uncultured Luteibacter sp.
CCAACCGACGCAGCGTGACCACCGCGAACAGGTTGCCCGGGATGTTGAACGGATACAGCGTCGCGTCGTCCGACGGACGGAACATCGCATGGATCAGGCCCACCGGACGCGTCGGATTACCGTACCCCTTGAGGAACTGGCTCTCGGTCGGATGCGGCGACGTGCGCTGGAAATGGTAAGGACCCGGGCCGTCCTTGCGCTGCTGCTCGCGAAACGTATGCAGGATGCGCCGGGTCGCCTCGCGCCACGCGTCGTCGAACGGCTCGCGATCGCCCGTGGTCTGCCAGTAACCGTGCGCGAGGCGCACGGGATAACACAGCGAATCGATTTCCCATTTGCGCTCGCCCACGCCGGGAAGCATATCGGTGTCATCGGACTGCGCCCAGTCCAGCGTACTCTTGCCGCGCGGATCGGGCATGAAGGCGTTGGCGTAGGGATCGATCGCGATGCAGCGCGCCTGGCGGCGGATCAGCCCGCGGAACAGCTTGCGCAGGGCTTCGTCCTTCGGCGTAAGCGGCAGGTAGGGCCATACCTGGGCGGACGAATCGCGAAGCCACATCGCGTCGATGTCGCCGGTGACGACGAAGGTATCTTCGTGGCCGTATAGCCGGCCGAGTTCCACCGTGGTATCGAGCGTGTTGGGGAAGCAGTTCTCGAACAGCCAGGCCAGTTCGGGATCGCCGATCTTCTTTTTCGTGGCGACGATCAAGGCCTCGACCGCGGGGCTGGTGAACTTTCGCTTGGCCAGCGGTGGCCGCTTGCTGGGAAAGCGCGAGGCGGCGGACGCGACGCCCACGCCGCCGGCCACGGCGAGGCCGGGGGCGAGCGAGAGCCACTTGAGCAGGTTGCGGCGACTGGGGTTCACGGGGTGTGCTCCTTCAGGGCGTCGACCAGCGACATCGCGGATACGGCGTGGCGCAGCGTGTCGACATCGACGTCGCCCTGCACCTGGATGCGACGGCTTTCGCCCGGCAGCAGGTCGAAGGCGTTGTCGGCCAAGCGAACATTCAGGTCGCCGGTATCGATCCACACGGCACGCGCGAGACGCTTGGCGCTGACGGTGATGACCGGATGATGGGCATCGCCGCCCACGCTCCACGATAGTTCCGGCTTGGGCAGCGCGAGATCGCGTGCCGCGTCGAAATAAAGCAGGTGATGCGCGAGTGTCTCGCCCTGCTCGATGAGATCGAAGGCGACCACGGTGCGCTTGGGATCGGCGCCCTTGAGCAACGCGGCATCGGTGAGCTTGAGCACGTTCGTGCTGGCCAGCGCCGCGGCATGCACCGGCTGGCTCGTTTCGCGCAACAGCTTGCCGCCCATGTCGTAGACGCGCAGGCGCAGGGTCGCGTCGAAACCGGTCGTGCGATCGGACACGGCGAAGACGTCGGTCACGCCCTCGCGGCGCAACGGCACCACGTCCACCGGCGCGTAGAAGCGCCGTGCGTGGTATTGCAGCGCCTTCCAGCGGTTGAAGTAATCCACGCTGGCCCAGGACGCGCCTGGCCACACGTCGTTGAGCTGCCAGTAGAGCGTGCCCATGTTGCGCGGGCGGGCGCTGCGCAGGTGCTCCGCGGCCAGTTCGATGCCTTCGGCCTGCATCACCTGGCTCAGGTAGACGAACGACGGGAAGTCCTTCGGTTCGCCGTAACCCTGGCGGATGTAAAGCAGCAGGCGCTGGTTGCCGTCACCGTTGGCGAACTTCTGGTGCGCGCGCATCACCTTCGACTCGGGCTGCATGTCGTCGGGCGCGGCGAACGCCTTGATCGTCGCCATCACGGGGAACGACTGCAGGCCATACTCCGACTGGAAACGCGGCGTCATGTCGAGGTAATGCGATATCGGCTCCGACCCGGACCACACTTTCCAGTAGTGGTAGTCGCCGTCGCTTTCGACATTGGCCGGGCCGTCGTAATCCGTGCTCGGCGAGCTCGCCCAGTAAGGCGTACCCGGTGACAGGTCGGCGACGACCTTGCGCAACGTCTTGCCGAACAGCTCGCGCATGCCGTCGTCGATGCGCTTGACTTCATCGGCGTTGATGAACTTGCGGAAGTCCTGGCGATCCGGCCAGTCGTCCCAGCCGGTCTGCACTTCGTTGTTGCCGGCCCACAGTACGATCGACGGATGGTCGCGCAGGCGCGTGACCTGCTCTACCGCTTCGATGCGCGCGTTCTCGCGGAATGCGTCGTCGTACGGGGTGATCGCGCCGCCGTACATGAAGTCCTGCCAGATCATGATGCCCAGGCGGTCGGCCGCCGCGTAGAAGGCGTCGTCCTGGTAGGTGCCGCCGCCCCACATGCGCAGCATGTTCATGTTGGCGTCGCGGGCCGAATGCAGCAACGCCTCCAGGCGCTCGGGCGTGACGCGCGAGGGAAAGCTGTCGTACGGAATCAGGTTGGCGCCCTTGGCGAACACCGGCACGCCGTTGACCACGAAAGCGAAGCTGCGGCCCCAGGTGTCCTTCTCCCGGCGCAGTTCGACGCTGCGCAGGCCGGTCTCGCGATCGACACTGGCCAAGGCCTGGCCGTCAGCAACCACCTCGGCGTGGAACCGGTAAAGGCTGGGATCGCCATAGCCGACCGGCCACCAGCGCTGCGGGTGGGCGATGGTCAGCGGCAGCGCCACGTGGTTTTCGCCCTTGCTCAGAGCCACGTCGCGCGCTTGGTGACCGTGCGTGCCGTCCGGCGCCGTCCAGTCGAGCGTGAGCGTCACCGGACCGCTCTTGTCCGCGCGCACGTCGAACTGGCCTTCGAGCTGGGCCGTGTCGGCATCCACGTGCTTCTGGGCGACGTGGAAATCGGCCAGGCGCAGGGTGTCCCAGCTCTCCAGCCGCACCGGTTGCCAGATGCCGAGCGTGACGTAGCGCGGACCCCAGTCCCAGCCGTACTGGTAGTTCGCCTTGCGCACGTAATTGGACGTCTGCTTGCCCTTGGGCTCGTCGCCGAACGACGAATCGAATTCACCTGGCAGGGAGTACGGCTGCTTCATCAGCCACGGCAACAGGCGGCCGATGGGTGACTGCAAATGCACCACGAGCGTGTTGGCGCCCTTGTGCAGGATGTCTTTCACGGGCAGGCGCCAGCGCCGGAACATGTTGTCCGCGCTGAGCACCTTCTTTCCGTTGAGCGAGACGTCGGCGTAGGTATCGAGCCCTTCGAACACGAGATCGACGTGGCCGCGGGCAAGGGTGGCCGCGTCCACGTCGACATCGAGCCGGTAGTCCCAGTCGGACAGGCCGATCCATTGCAGATTCGCCTCGTTGTCGCGCCAGAAGGGATCGTCGATCTTCTTCAGGGCGAGCAGGTCGGTCTGGACGGCTCCCGGCACGTGCGCCGGGAGCCAGTCCTTCAGGTCGGGGTGCGCGTCCGCTTGCGTCCCTTGGGCGAGACGAAAGCGCCAGCCGGCGGAGAGGTCCTTCTCCGTCGGCGGGGTGGCGCCGGCCGCTCCGGCGGCCAGCCAGAGCGCCAGGGCCAGCGACGCGCGCCGCATCACAGCTTCAGGCCCAGGGTAAGCGTGTAGGTGCGTCCGTTCTTGTACGAGTACAGCGGCTGGCTCGGGCGATCGTCATACACCTGGTAGGTCTCGTCCAGAAGGTTGGTGCCATCCAGCGAGATACGCATGTGGTCGTTGATCTGGTAGCCGACCGACGCATCGAGCTGGCGGAAGATGCCGGTGATCTGCTGGGTCTGCAGCGCGGCGATGGACGTAAAGTACGACGAACGCCAGCTGTACGTCACCCGCGCGCTCCACGGGCCCTGCTCGAAGAACGGCGACAGGTTGAACGAGTTCTTCGAGTTGTACGGCAGCGGGAAGTCGTTGCTGGTGTCCGCGTCGGAGTAGGTGTAGTTGGCCATCATGCCGAAGCCGAGGCCGAAGTTCTGCTGGTAGGTGAGCGAGGCGCCCTTGACCTTGGCGACGCCGGCGTTGATCGGCACCTGCATCTGGTAAAGATCGTCGCGCTGGTTGGTCAGGTTGTAGTGCGTCTCCAGCACCTGGGTATTGAGGATGTAGCCCGAGATGCGGCGGAAGAACAGCTCCGCGGCCAGTA
>CAJYHU010000060.1 GCA_913774655.1 uncultured Luteibacter sp.
CGTTTTCGACGGTGCCGATGATGCGGCGGCGATCGGACGGGTCGGTGACCTCGACGGTCGTGCCCGACGGCGAGACGCCGGCGACGAGCGGGGTGGCGCGCCACGGACCGGCGTGGCGGTTGACGGCATCGGCCAGCTCGTTGAGCTCGTTGTCGTTTGCGAAGTTCATGCCCATGGAGTTCTTCCGGAGTTCGCCGTAGAGATTGACCGGCAGGGGAATGCGGGGGTGCGGGATGGAGGCGAAGGCGCGCACCGTCTCGCACGGATCGGCCACGAGGTCGCGCACCGGCACGGTGTCGTCGACCACGCGGTTGACGAAGCTGGTATTGGCGCCGTTCTCGAGCAGGCGGCGCACGAGGTAGGGCAGGAGGTCTTCGTGGCTACCTACCGGTGCATAGACGCGGCAAGGCACGTTGAGCTTGTCCTTGCCGATCACCTCGGCGTAGAGGTCGGCCCCCATGCCGTGCAGGCGCTGGTTTTCGTAGGGCCGGCCCTTCGCGATGTGGTGGATCGCGGCGATGGTGTGCGCGTTGTGTGTGGCGAACTGCGGGTAGATGAGGTCGCTGCCCGCGTTGAACAGGCGGTGGGCGCATGCCAGGTAGCTGACGTCGGTGTTCGGCTTGCGCGTGTACACCGGGTAGCCCGCCAGGCCGTTTTCCTGGGCGCGCTTGATCTCGGCATCCCAGTAGGCGCCCTTCACCAGCCGCACGAACCAGCGACGGCCGGTGGCGCGGGCTTTTTCGGTCACCCAGTCGATCACGAAGGGCGCGCGCTTCTGGTAGGCCTGGATGACGATGCCCAGGCCGTTCCAGCCCTCGAGCGAGGGATGCGCGAAGACGTCGCCGATGATGTCCAGCGAGAGCTCGAGGCGGTCGGTCTCTTCGGCATCCACGGACAGGGCGATGCCGTTCCTGAAGGCCAGTTGCGACAGTTCGAGGAGCTTGGCGCCCAGTTCGGCGCGGGCGCGGGCACGGTTGGCTACCTCGTAGCGCGGATGCAGCGCCGAAAGCTTCACCGAGATAGACGGCGCCTCGAGGTTGCTGGCGAACGGGCCGCGCGCACCGAGCGCGTTGATCGCGTCACGGTAATCCTGCTGGTAGCGCTCGGCCGTGGCCTGGGTGAGCGCGGACTCGCCGAGCATGTCGTAGGAATACCGGTAGACCGCGTGTTCCTTCTCGGCGGAGCGGTCGAGGGCTTCCTTGATCGTGCGTCCCATCACGAACTGGTGGCCCATGATGCGCATCGCCTGGCGCACCGCCAGGCGGACCACCGGCTCGCCGGCGCGGCCGACCAGGCGGCGCAGGGCGGAGGAGAAGTCCTTGCGGGTTTCGTCCGCGAGGTTCACCAGGTGGCCGGTGAGCATCAGGCCCCAGGTCGAGGCGTTGACGAAGACCGACTCGCTCTGGCCGAGGTGTTTCTTCCAGTCGGCCTCGCCGAGCTTGTCGCGGATCAGCTTGTCGGCCGTGCCCTTGTCGGGGATGCGCAGGAGGGCTTCGGCCACGCACATCAGGAGCACGCCTTCCTCGGAGGAGAGGTCGTACTGGCGCATGAACGACTCGACGGCGCTCTGGTCCTTGGCACGCGCGCGGACGCGCGTCACCAGGCCGGCGGCCACGTCGATGACGTGTTCGCGCTCGGTGGGAGGCAGGCTGGCCTGCGCAAGCAGGTCGTTCACGGCCTCGGTTTCGTCGCGCAGCCAGGCGGCGGTGATGCGCGCGCGCGCCGGCTCGGCGCCGGTCGGGAGTTCGGGACGGAGGATGGACGGATTCACGGGCGGTCGCGGGGAGGGGAAGACCGCGTATTGTAGGGGAGGGCGGGTAGCCGTGCGTGCTGCTGTGCGGCATGCCCTTTGACGCTCCCGGCCGGTCGGCGCCCCCTGCGACATCCTGCCGCTTCCCATCCTTGCCGCGTGGGGACAGCCGCCCTATCATCGTTCTGTTCCAGGCACGCCGGATTCCCATGATCGTGCTTCGACCGACCGCCGCGGGTCACCCGCGCGTGTTGTGGCTTCGGCCCAACCGTGCGCTGGACAGGCGCGGCCTGCGTCGACTGATCATCGGTCTTTCGGTGTTGGCCCTGGCGACCGCCACGCTAGGCGCATGGCAGGGGAACGTTTTCGCCCCCTTCTTCGCGTTGCTCGAGGCGTTCGTCGTGGGGTTCGCGCTTGGCGCGGCCTGGCGGGCCGGCGACAGGGGTGAACGCATTGCCATCGGCCCGGATACGCTGGAGGTGCGGCAGGTGCCCGGTCGACGGGTGAGCCGTTTCCAGACATATTGGGTGCGCATCGGGCTGGCGCCGGGGGATGGCCGCCAGCGGCTCGTGATCACATCGCACGGCAAACAGCTCGAAATCGGCGCCTTCCTTGGGGAAGAGGAAAGGGTCGAGGTGTCAAGGAAACTCATGGTGCTTCTGTCCGAGGTCATGGATCAGTCGCGCAGGTAGGTTCAACAAAGGTGCAGACATGACATCTGGTGGCATCGGACGATCGGTTTCGGCATGGGTGTTGGGGGGCATGGCGGCCCTGTGGGGCGGATCGGCGCTGGCCAATCCCGAGCCCGGCCAGATGAACATGACCCGCGGCGTCAGCGAGTGGTCGCCCTACGCGATGCACATGGTGGCCCTGTGGGTCTGCGTGGTCATCGGCGTGGTGGTCTTCGGCGCGATGTTCATCGCCATGTTCCGCTTCCGCAAATCGCGCGGTGCCGTCCCGGAGAAGTGGTCGCACAGCACCAAGCTCGAAATCGTCTGGACGGTCATCCCCGTCGTCATCCTGATCTTCCTGGCCCACCTCGCCACCGGCGGCCTGGTCTCCTTCGCCGACACCACCGGCTCGGAAATGACCGTCAAGATCACCGGCTACCAGTGGAAGTGGCGTTACGACTACGTCGACTACAAGGGCAAGGGCATCGACCAGGTGGGCTATATGTCCAAGCTGGAGGAAAGCTCCGACCGCACCCGCCAGCTGCATTCCAACCTCGACCCGGAGAAGATCCAGGTCGACGGCTACAAGACCTACCTGCTCGACGTCGACAAGCCCCTCGTCGTGCCGGTCGGCACCAAGATCCGCTTCGTGATCATCGGCGGCGACGTCATCCACTCCTGGTGGGTGCCGGCGCTGGGCTGGAAGATGGATGCCATCCCCGGCATCGCCAATACGGCGTGGACCAAGATCAAGGAACCGGGCGTTTATCGCGGCCAGTGCGCCGAACTGTGCGGCCAGGACCACGGCTTCATGCCGATCGTGGTCAAGGCGCTGCCCAGGGCGGAGTTCGAGCAGTGGCTGGCGTCGCGGGAAAACGAGGCGAAGGCTGCCAAGGCCCCGCCGCAAACGGCCCAGGCCGCCCCGAACGCTCCCGCCCCGGCCCCCCAGGGTTAACCGATCACGCATTCGTCTTCAGGTAGAGGTGCAAGGCCATGGCCCACGAAGCCACCCACGACCACCACGATCATCACCATGCGCCGCAGGGATTCTTCCAGCGCTGGGTGATGTCCACGAACCACAAGGACATCGGGACGCTTTACCTGATCTTCTCGCTGACGATGTTCTTCATCGGCGGCGCGTTCGCGATGGTGATCCGCGCCGAATTGTTCAAGCCGGGCATGCAGCTCGTGCAGCCGTATTTCTTCAACGAAATGACGACCATGCACGCGCTGGTGATGATCTTCGGCGCGATCATGCCCTCCTTCGTGGGCCTGGCGAACTGGATGATCCCGCTCATGGTCGGCGCGCCGGACATGGCGTTGCCGCGCATGAACAACCTGTCGTTCTGGATCATGCCGTTCGCGTTCATCCTGCTGCTGTCCACGCTGTTCATGCCCGGCGGCGGCCCCGCCGGCGGCTGGACGATGTACCCGCCGCTGTCGCTGCAGGGTGAGTCGATCGCCTATGTGATCTTCGCGGTGCACCTGATGGGCATCAGCTCGATCATGGGCGCGATCAACATCATCGCCACCATCCTCAACATGCGCGCCCCGGGCATGGACCTGCTGAAGATGCCGGTGTTCGTGTGGAGCTGGCTGATCACGGCCTTCCTGCTCATCGCGGTGATGCCGGTGCTGGCCGGCGCGGTGACGATGCTGCTCACCGACAAGTATTTCCACACCAACTTCTTCAACGCCGCCGGCGGCGGCGATCCGGTACTGTTCCAGCACATCTTCTGGTTCTTCGGGCATCCCGAGGTCTACATCATGATCCTGCCCGCGTTCGGGATCATCTCGGAGATCATCCCCACCTTCGCCCGCAAGCCAATCTTCGGCTACCGCGCGATGGTGTTCGCCATCGCGTCGATCGCCTTCCTCTCGTTCATCGTCTGGGCCCACCACATGTTCGCCATGGGCCTGCCGATGGGTGCGGAGATCTTCTTCATGTACGCGACGATGCTGATCGCGGTGCCCACGGGCGTGAAAGTGTTCAACTGGGTATCGACGATGTGGGGCGGCTCGATGACCTTCGAGACGCCGATGCTGTTCTCGATCGCCTTCGTGATCCTGTTCACCATCGGCGGCTTCTCCGGCCTGATGCTGGCCCTGGCCCCGGCCGACTTCCAGTACCACGACACGTACTTCGTGGTGGCGCACTTCCACTACGTGCTGGTGACCGGCGCCGCGTTCTCGATCATCGCGGCGGCGTACTACTGGCTGCCGAAGTGGTCGGGCCACATGTATTCGGAGACGTGGGGCAAGATCCACTTCTGGTCGAGCGTGATCTCGGTCAACGTGTTGTTCTTCCCGCAGCACTTCCTCGGCCTCGCCGGCATGCCGCGCCGCATCCCCGACTACAACGTGGCCTTCGCCAACTTCAACATGATCAGTTCCATCGGCGGCTTCTGGTTCGGCGCCTCGCAGCTGATCTTCCTCGGCGTGGTGGTGCACTGCGTGTGGTTCTCCAAGAAGAAGGCCGCCGACCGTTCCTGGGAAGGCGCCAGGGGCCTGGAGTGGACCGTGCCGTCGCCCGCGCCGCACCACACCTTCGAGGTGCCGCCGGTCATCCCCGATGACGAGCTGGCCCACGGCAACACGGAACACTGACCGATGTCCGACGCGGCACACGACGACCTCGACGCGCGCCGTCGGCGCGCCCGGCGCACCGCCCTGATCGCGGGCGGGTTCGCGATCGCGGTCTTCGTGCTGTCGATCGTGCAGATGCTGAAGGTCTAGGCTAGAAAACGCGCTCATCCACGGGAAACCACCATGGGTCACCAGGGTCACCAGCAACAAGACATCTACTTCGTACCGAGCAAGAGCCAGTGGCCCATCGTGGCCGCCGTCTCGATGTTCATCACGGTGTTCGGCGCCGCGCACTGGCTGAACGCCCAGCCGGGCGACGCCGGGTTCGGCAAGACCGTGTTCTGGGTGGGCGTGGTCGCCATCCTGGGCATGTTCTTCGGCTGGTTCCGTTCGGTGATCCGCGAGTCGCTCGCGGGCAGCTACAACACCCAGGTGGATCGATCCTTCCGCATGGGCATGATGTGGTTCATCTTCTCCGAGGTGATGTTCTTCGGCGCATTCTTCGGCGCCCTGTTCTATGCCCGTGTGTTCTCCGTGCCCTGGCTCGGCGGCGAGGGGCACGGCGTGCTCACCCACCAGTTCATCTGGGAAAACTACAACGCCGCCTGGGGTGCATCCGGCGGTGGCGGTCCCGACCGCATCGGCGGATCGTTCCAGACGATCGCGGCGTGGGGTCTGCCGCTGATCAATACGCTGATCCTTTTGTCGTCCGGCGTCACCATCACCATCGCCCATCACGCACTGAAGGCGGGCCACCGCAAGGCGCTGCTGATCGGCCTGGGCGCCACCGTGCTGCTGGGCTGCACCTTCCTGTTCTGCCAGGCGCACGAATACGCCGAAGCCTATGAGCACTTCAACCTGACGCTGGGCAGCGGCGTGTACGGCGCCACGTTCTTCATGCTCACCGGGTTCCACGGCATGCACGTGACCCTGGGCACGATCATGCTGGCGATCATCTGGGTGCGCTGCGCGCAGGGCCACTTCACCAAGGACAACCATTTCGGCTTCGAAGCCGTGGCCTGGTACTGGCACTTCGTGGACGTCGTCTGGCTGGCGCTGTTCCTCTTCGTCTACGTGCTCTGAGCCGTCATCGCCGAACCGAACACCGACCCGCCGCAAGGCGGGTTTTTTCGTCGAGGGGGCGAGCGCGGCAGGCAAGGCCCCGGTGGCGCGCCGCCCCGCGGGGCGCGATATACGTCAGAAACGTACGGCGCTACAGACGCATGGCCGGCCCGTCGTGCTGCATCGCCATCGTTCGCTGTGACCGCGCGTCGATGGCGTGCTGGTCCAGTTGCTGCGCCATCGCCAGGCTCTCGTCCTTTGCCGGTGCGGGCGTGCGTACGGCGACGTCGGTCCACAGGCCACTGTGGATCGCTTCGCAGACGATGCGTTCATCGTGGATCGACACGTCCGCCATCTGCGAGGGTTTCCGGATGCCGATGTGGCGCGCCTGCAGGGCGACCTCGGCGACTTTGTCGTCGGTAACCTCGAAGGGCAACTGGTGACGGATCGCGGCGTACAGCGGATCGTCGCCCGGCTTGGGCAGGGAGGTCGTGGGGCGGATGTCGGCGAGCGGATGGGGTGAGGCGACGAGCTTGCCCGGATCGTCGGGGGCGAAGGCCTCGCGCGCCGATTGGCGTTCCAGGCGCAGGCGATGGATGTCTTCCAGTTCGCTTAGCATCGCGGGCCGTTTGACCTCATGTATCCAGGGTGTCGCAGGCATGCCGGGATTCGCGGGAAGTTGCTGTATCTGGACCCAGCGGCCATCGGCGCCCCGCTCGTAATACAGGTCGCTCGTACCGACGACGTCCGGTGGGACATGCGATCGGTCGTCGGTGGCCGTGGCATAGGCGCTTGCCATGTCGATGGCGTAGCGGGTGACCTCGCCGGAGGGCATGTGGTGCTCCCTGGCGAGCCGCATGAGCACGTCCTTGCCGCGATGCAGGCCCATCGCGCCGTTGTCGAGCAGTTGGGCCCAGACCTTTTCCGCCTCGGCTTCACCATCGGCGCGCGCGGCTTCGAGGAGCTTTCGCGGCGTCCAGGCGTTGGGGTCGACGTGGATGTTCTCGAATGACTTGTCGTGAACGTCCTGCACGCGCCAGACGGAGAGGTTGAGGGCCTGGTGGTGAGACCCGTCATCGACAAGTTGCTTTCGATAGGCGAAGTCCCTTCGCATGAGATCGATGCCAAAGTTATCCCAATCGCGCTCGGTCAGCGTCTTGTGGTCATGATTGCGTGCGTAGGCTGCCGCATAGGCATTGGCTGTGGCGCCGGGGATGTTGTCGTTGCGAACGACGCCGAGAGCCAGCTTTCCATAACCGTCATTACCGGGTAGCTGGGCAAGGTAGTTCCAATAGAGTTCGCGATTTCCGTTCTTCGCATAATGGCTCAGAACCCGTATGTCCCGCTCGTCCAATCCGGGTCGAGTCATTCGACCACCTCTGCGTTACGAAGTATGGCGATGACGCGATCTTCCATGCGCTTCCAGTCCGGGAGCATCACTCGGAGGTAGTCCACGCTTACCAAAGCCTTGTATTGCGGCAGGATGAACTGGTGCGTGCACGTGGCGCGGCTACGCGCGGGCACGTCGTCCACGGGGCGATGATCGATGATGGCTACACCATCGGGCCGAAGGCGCGTGGTACATGAGATGTGCGTCAACGGTATGCCGCGGTCATCCATGCGGACGTACCAGTCTTCTCCCCAGTCGTCCGCATTCGTCACCGCAGGGCTCTGGGGTCCGAATTCCTTCGAGTAATAGGCCTTCAGACGCTCGGTATCCAGGTAGTAAGGCGTCAAACCGTGGTGCGCATCCCCTTTGAGGCGAAGCTCCAGATTGTCGGCAGGGTCTTCGCGTGTGAAGCGATCCGCGCCGCTCCCTGGATGGATGTTATGGCGAAGAAAGTCGCGTGCCTGCTCGTCGCTGAGCCGGGAGAAGTAGGTCACGGCGATCCGGATCGTCGAAATGAAGTCCTCGTTGATGTCGTGGTAATTCACGCCCATCGGCAGGGCCTCAAGCGTCGGCCAGCGCAGGGCAAGAAGGATGACCGTGCCTTCAGGGTTGTAGCCGTCCTGTCCATTGAAGATGTTCATCGGCAGGCGGAAGCGATGCGGCCCCAGGCTGACCACCTTGGAGGGGATGGCCCGGGCAGGGGCGTCGTACACGATCGGCCAGGCATGGGCGCCTTTCGTTTGGACGGTGGCGAGCGACGCGAGGAGCGCAGCAATGGATAGGGGGCGTTTCATCGGTTCTCCTTCGTGATGCGGACGAGGTGTCGTGGGCGTCGGCGGTCGGCAAGTGGCGACCCGACACCGCACCGGTGGCCAGAGCGCCGGTGAGACCACGGCGTGTTGGCGGGCGCGTAGTCGTTGCAAGGCCGCGCGGAACGCGTCTGCGGTGAGGCGCTTGCCGTGGTGTCCGTGGGCGGAGAGGTACACACCCAGTGCCTCGATCTCGTTGTCGGTGTCGGCTCGTCGGCCGGGACCCTGCCACGTCACGAATCGAAAGCGACGGGCGAACCGATCCGCGTCCTTCCCGTGCATGTCGAGCAGTCGATGCATGGACACCGCCGTCGCCAGGAGGCGAGGGACGTGGGGCAGGGGCGGCAGCAGGTCGAGCCCGTGGACGACCACCGTGGGCGGATGCCGATAGTGGCCAAGCAAGGCGTTCAGCAGCGGCACGACGTCGGCGCGGCGCCGGTAGGGCACGGTCAGGAACACGGTCCCTTCGAGGCGCACGGCGGTTCCTCGCGTCGACGTGTCCCGTTCGGGGGCGAGAAACGCGGCCAGTGGCGGTCGCAGATGCCTTTCGATGGCGTCGAGCGTGTCGTCGTCGGCGCGTCGCCAGGCGGTGAGGTCCGCTTGCGTGTTCGCCGTCAGGCCCGGACGTGTCGCCAGGTGGTCGAGCGCGGCGCGGCGCAGCGGCGTGTGCGCCAGCCGCGCCAGATCCCCCGGCGCGGGACGTGACGAATCCCCTGCATGACGGAGCGTGTCGTTCACCACGCCGAGCAGCGCCCGGAAGGCGAGCCCCACAAGGCTCGTCATCAGCGGGGTGCCCGTGGCATACCAGCCGTCCACGAGCGTCCTGACCGCATCCGGGTCCAGGCCCTCGGCATGGCAGGCCGCCGCCAGCGGATTCCATGGCGTGCCCTCGCCGAGGGGGGCGATGCACCGCACGGGGCCCAGCGTGGCGCGCCATCCCGCGGTCGCGGCGTACAGCGCGCCGTCGATATCCACGATGAGCAAGGGCGTCGGCAAGGTACGCAGGGCCGGCCACAACGCGTCGGCGGCTCGCGGGTAATCCGGTGCGACGATCAGCGCCGATGCGTCGTCGGGCAAGCGCGCCGACGACGCATCGGGCCAGATCGGCGCCAGGGCCGAGGCGCGAGCGAAAACGGGGGCGTGGGAGGGGCCGTGGCGACGTCTACGCCACCACACCACGGCGACGGCAGTGGC
>CAJYHU010000061.1 GCA_913774655.1 uncultured Luteibacter sp.
GCGCGAGGCCCGACTGGCTCGGCCAGGTCGGCCGCGACCGTGCCGAGGCCGTGCTGACGGCGCATATCCGCACCGTCGTCGGGCGCTATCGGGGGCGGATGATGTCGTGGGATGTCGTCAATGAAGCGATCGAGCCCAACGATGGCCTGGGTGGGGGGCTGCGCGACAGTTTCTGGTACCGCATGCTGGGTCCGCGCTACCTGGACATCGCCTATGCCACGGCGCATGACGCCGATCCCCAGGCGGTGCTCTGTTACAACGATTACGGCCTCGAAGCCGATTCGCCCTGGTCAGAGCGAAAACGCGGCGCGGTGCTGGACATGCTTCGCGGCCTGCGGCGGCGCAACGTGCCGGTGCAGGCGATCGGCTTGCAGTCGCATCTGCGCCTGGGCGAGGCACAACGCATCGGCCCGGGTCTCACGCGTTTCATTCATGCCGCGCGGGACATGGGGCTAGCGGTCTATGTCACCGAGCTGGATGTCGACGACAGCGCGTTCGACGGGCGCGGTGATCGCGACGGCGCGGTCGCCGACACCTACAAGCGCTACCTCGATCTGGTGCTCGGCACGGGCGCGGTGTCCGCCGTACTCACCTGGGGCGTGTGGGACCCGGACACGCCGCACCGGATCGGTGCGACGCCGCAGGGCGCGTTTGCCCAACGTCCTTTGGTGTTCGGTCGCGAGGGGGCGTTGAAGCCGGCGAGCTGGGTAGTCGCCCACTGTCTTGAGCGGGCGCTCCGAGTGCGTACGTTCGGCACTTGAAGGGCTGGCGGATTTGGTGCAAATCTGTCGGCCTACTTGGGGGAGACGTGCATGAACCGACCGACGATGATGATGATTCTGCCGGCCGCGATGGTACCGGTAGCCGTTCTGGTGTTGCGGCAGCTTCACGTGCACGACGGGTTGGCCGGTTTGACGGTGGGCGTGCTCATCGGCCTGTCCCTTGTCGGCGGGTTGAGCCACCGCCAGCGTAAGCGCTATTGCCGCGTCGGCGGCTGAGCGCGGGCCACGCTCAAGATCGGCGGTGGCGTGCCGTTGATACGGGTGTGCGGTGATCGATGGCGGGTAGGGTACTTGTCGTCGCGCCGACGGCCCGCCTGCCCGAACGCGTGAGCGAACGGGCGGTCGAACGATCCCTTCGACCCGCCCTTTCGCTCACGATCCGACGATGACCCTCACGACCCGGCTGTTCCGACGCGAATCCGAAGACGTCTATCGCGCGCTGGTCGCCGACCTCACGCTGACGCTCATTCCCACCAGCATCATGGGGCTGACCCTGGTCGGCGTCGGGGTGCTGGTCTGGCGCGCCACGGGCAACGGGGTTTTCTTTCTCGCGGCGCTGGTCGGTGGGTTCGGTTCGCTGGCAAAGCTGGTGCTGATGGCGACCCAGAAGCGGCACCATCCCCGCGAGGCGACCGACCTGCGCGACACCGTGCGCTGGGAACGCCGCCATGGCATCGCGACCGTGGTGGTGGCCGCGTCCGTCGGCGTCTGCTGTGCCGCCGCGTTCCGGGGCGCCGACCTGCGGATCCACATGCTGATGACGGCGCTGCTGTTCGGCTATTGCTCGGGGGTGGTGTCGCGCCTGGGCATCCGGCCGCGCATCGCCTACGTTGCCTTGCTCCTCGCGGCGATACCGGCCATCGCCACGGCCGCGCACACCGACGAATCCGGCCACCGTATTCTCGCGATCATGTTCGGCATCTTCCTGCTGGGCGCGTTCGAAACCGTGAACCACGTGCATCGCACGGCCGTCAGGTATATCCAGATGCAGCTGGACATGGCGTCGCTCGCGCGTCATGACGCGCTGACCGGGTTGGCCAACCGTCTGGGCCTGCAGGAGGCCTTCCGACGCGAAACCTCGCAAGGCGGCCGGATCGCGGTGCATTGCATCGACCTGGACGGGTTCAAGGCGGTGAATGACCGCTACGGGCATGCCGGTGGCGACGAGGTGCTCGTGGCCGTGGCGCAGCGCCTGCTCGCGGCCGTGCCCCTCGATGCCACCGTGGCCCGCGTGGGCGGTGACGAGTTCGTCGTGCTCCAGGGCGGCGGGATCGAGGAGGCCGAAGTAAGCACGCTGGCCGCCGACATCGAAGCGGCGCTGTGCCAGCCTTACGCGCTTGGCGAGGGCATCGTCGCTGTCAGCGGTAGCGTGGGTTACGCGCTGGCCGACGGGACGGCCGGGTTTGGCGACATGCTGCGCGTCGCCGACGAGGCGTCGTACCGGGCGAAACGGCGAACGGGCGAACGCGGCATGCGTTGAACGTCCGCGCGGCTAGACCGGACGGATGTCGAGGCCCGCGAGATCGATGTAGGACGCGCTGGCTTCCTGAAGCGTGTGCACCGGCACCATCCGGGCGACCCGACCCAGGCGTGCGTCGATGTCCTGGAACGATTCGTCCTCCCAGAGCCGGTCGATCGCCGCGCCGGCTTCGAACGTGGCGATTAACACCAGTTCGCCGTGGGTTCCCTCGCCGATGAGCGGGTCCTGGGCCAGAACGCCCAGATCTCGCGCGCGGCGGTGTTGGTCTCGCAGCAGGTCGAGCACGCTCTGGCGCTGACCGGGCTCGGGCCGATAGGCCACGATGAGCAGGCGACGCATGGATGGTCCTTCACGGCGTGGGGAGATCGCGGGGTGCGATCCGGGGAGGTGGTTCGAGGGCTTCGTGGGTTTAACGGCCTGGCGGGGATAACCTTGAGCGCCCCGGAAGCGAGGGCTCCCCCTTACGGCTGCCCGGCGTGGCCACCCGCCAGCAGGTCGATCGCCGTGTCGCGCATGTCGCGCATGCTCGCGTTGAGCGTGGCCGGGTTCAGCGCCACCAGCGGGTCGATCCACGCGTGGCGCACCGCCAGGGCCTCGTCGTCGCGGTGCATGCGGCGCAGGGTGTCGTAGAGCCGGGTCGCGCTTTCCAGCGTATGCGCGTCCATGTGCCCCAGCACGCGGTCGCGACCGGCGAGCGCCTCGGCATGCAGGGCGCGGGCGCCCTCGAGGTCGCCGGCGGCGACGTGGATGCGGGCGCAGAGGTCGAGCGTGGCGAACACCATCGGGTTGTCCGGACCGAGCAGGTGGCGGTAGCCGTCCAGCGTTTCGGCCGACAGCGCGAGGGCGTCGCGATGGTCGCCCGCGTGCGAGAGGAAACCGGCGAGGCTGCCGCGGGCGAACAGGGTGTCGGGATGGTCCTTGCCGAGCACACGCTCCCGCGCGGCAAGGATGCGTCGTTGCAGCGCCGCGGCGCCGGGGTAGTCGTCGGCCTTGGCGAGCAGGCGTACTTTCGTCGTCATCGACGCGAGCGTGTCGGCATGGTCGGCACCCTGCTGCGCGGTACGCGCGGCGATGATGCGGTCGATCAACGCGCGGGCACGGTCGAGCCGGCTCAGGCGCACCAGGTTCGTGGCGACCAGGTCTTCGTCGCGCAGCGTGGTGGGATGTTCGAAGCCCAGCCGGCGCTCGTTGGCGTTCGCCACCTGTTCGGCGAGCGCGAGGGAGCGTTCGTATTCGTTGCGCTGGTTCAGCAGGTGCGCGAGCGTGTCGAGGTTCGCCAGTCGCGCCGGTGAATCGTCGGCGAGCAGGCCGCGCGTGTCGGCCATCAGCGACTCGCTCTCACGCGTGGCGTCGTCGCGCCGGCCCAGGTTCACCAGGGCGTCGATGTCGTCGCGACGCACGCGCATCCAGGTCGGGTCGGTCGGCG
>CAJYHU010000062.1 GCA_913774655.1 uncultured Luteibacter sp.
GGCCGCTTCGAGAGGGGCGATTTACGTGCCGAATCGTTTCTTGAACGCATTGTCGGAGAACCCGACGGACACCTCGTCACCCTGCACGACCACCGGGCGCTTGATCAGCGCGGGGTATTCCTTGAGCAGGAGCGTCCATTCCGGGTCGGTGCGGGGGTCCTTGCGCTGCGGCAACAGCGTGCGCCAGGTGGTGGACGCCTTGTTGATGAGTTTTTCCCAGCCACCCAGCGACTGCGCCCACGCCTTCAGCGTGGTGGGGGGCACGGGATCGGCACGGTAGTCGACAAAGGTGTGGGCGACGCCGAAGCGGTCGAGCCAGTTGCGGGCCTTCTTGCAGGTGTCGCAGTTGGGCAGGCCGTATACGGTCAGGGTCATGGTCATTCGCCGCTGCGCAGGAGTTCGTTGATGCCGGTCTTGGAGCGGGTCTTTTCGTCGACCTGCTTGACGATGACAGCGGCATAGAGGCTGTGCGTACCGTCCTTCGCCGGCAGGCTGCCGGCCACCACGACGCTGCCCGCCGGCACGCGACCGTAGCTGACCTCGCCGGTGGCGCGGTTATAGATGCGGGTGGACTGGCCCAGGAACACACCCATACCGATCACCGAGCCCTTCTCGACCACCACGCCCTCGACCACTTCGGAGCGCGCGCCGATGAAACAGTTGTCTTCGATGATGGTCGGGTTCGCCTGGAGCGGTTCCAGCACGCCGCCGATGCCCACGCCACCGGAGAGATGCACGTTGGCCCCGATCTGCGCGCACGAACCCACGGTGGCCCACGTATCGACCATGGTGCCCGGGCCGACATAAGCGCCGATGTTCGTATAGCTCGGCATCAGCACGGCGTCTTTCGCGATGTGCGCCCCTCGGCGCACCAGGGCGCCCGGCACCACGCGCGCGCCGAGGGTGGCGTATTCGATCTCGTCGCCGGCGGTGAAGCGCAACGGCACTTTGTCGAAGGCGCTGGACGGACCGCCATCCATTACGCGGTTGCCGTTCATGCGGAAGTAGAGCAGCACCGCCTTCTTCAGCCACGCGTGCACGATCCAGCCACCCTTGCCGTCCGGCTCGGCCACGCGGCGCTCGCCGGATTCGAGGAGGTTAAGCACCTGGTCGACCGCTTCGCGCAGGCCGCCTTCGATGTCGTTCTGGGTGAGGTCGGCGCGGCGTTCGAAGGCGGCGTCGATGACCGACTCAAGCGTTTGCATCTGCATGGGAGGTAGTCCTGGCGGGTTCGGGGCCGATCTGCCGCAGCAGGCACGCGCGCAGGATCTCCCGGCGTTCGGGCGATAGCGGAGCATTGCTGCGATCGGTGAGTTGGAAGAAATCTTCGACGCGTTCGCCAAACGTGGCGATACGCGCATCATGCACGCGCACCTGCGCTTCGGCCAGCGCCTGCGCCACCGCGGCGAGCAGGCCGGGCCGGTCGGTGCAGACCAGGGCCAGCTGCGTGCGCTCGCCGGCGTCGGCGAATTCGATGCGCGGCGTCATCTGAAAGTGGCGCAGGTGGCGCGACATGCTGCGCTTGACCAGGCCCTGTCCCGCCGACTGTTCCAGCGCGCGATGCATGCGCACGCGCAGTTCGTCGGCGCGTTGCAGCGTCGCCGGCGCCTGGGTGTCGGATTCGAGCAAGAGAAACGTATCCAGCGCCATGCCACTGGTGGAGACCAGCACGCGCGCTTACACGACGGAAAACCGCAGCCGGTCGAGCATCGCCGTGACCGTGGCGAAGAGGCCGTCGCGGTCGGGGGCGTAGACGAACAACTCGGTGCTGCCGCGCACCGAGAAGGGATGCACTTCCACCAGCGGCGTCACGCCGCCGGCGCGCAGGATCGCCGCGGTCTGCCACGCGATCTGTTCGGGCCGATGGCGCAGGAAACTCGTGTCCGGAAACTCCGCCCAGACGCGCGCGATGTCGTCGGTGCCGATGCGCTCGCCCAGCAGCATCGACAAGGCCCGCTCCCGGCATTCGCGCACCCGCGCGCCCGCGTGTGCGGGCGGTGCCAGGTCGCTGCGCAGGGCGAATCGGGTGGCGGTGTAGAGATCGGCCAGGAGGCGATCCTTCCATGCGTTCCACAGTTTGGGGCTGGTGCCGATGATGTCGGCGATGGTCAGCAGGTAGAGGTGGTCCAGGTGCTCCCAGTCGCCGACGATGCCGGCGAAGCGATGCACCACCGCGGGATCGGTGATGTCCTGGCGCTGCGCCGTCGTGCTCATCAGCAGGTGCTGGCGAACCAGCCAGGCGACCAGGTCGACGTCGTCATCGGGCAGGCCCACGCGCGTGCAGAAATCGCGCGCGTCGCCTTCGCCGAGCACGGAGTGATCCCCGCCACGGCCCTTGGCGATGTCGTGGAACAGGGCCGCCAGCAGCATGAGTTCGGGCTTCTCGACGTGCGGCCAGATCTCGCACGCAATGGGAAACTCCCGCCGCGCGTCGGGATCGGCGAAGCGGGCGACGTTACGCAGCACGCGCAGCGTGTGCTCGTCGACGGTATACACGTGGAACAGGTCGTACTGCATGCGCCCCACCACCGTGCCGAAGGCCGGCAGGATCGCGGCCAGCAGGCCGTGACGGTTCATCCGCCACAGCGCGTCCACGGCGAGCGCACCTCGACGCAGCAGCGTGAGGAAGGCGCCCAGCACCTGCGGATCGCCGGCGAGCGACTCGCCATGCAACGACACGGCGTGCTGGATGCGCCGCATCGTCTCGGCGGTGAAACCGGTGATGCCCGGCTCGTCGAGGCGGGCGATGAAGATCTCCACCAGCGCCGCCGGACGATGCGCGAAGAGCTTCGGGTTGCGCGGGGCGATGCGCGTACCGTAACGCACGTAGTCGGTGCCGACCGGCTGCGGGTCGGTGTCCGGCGCGAGCATCTCCTCGAAGCGCTCCACCAGTTGCGTGCCCGAGCGCTCGATCTGCGTCGCCGCGCGGTAATAGCCCTGCATGAACTGTTCGACGCCGAGGTTCTTGGCGTGTTCGTCCTCGAAACCCAGTCGCGACGCGAGCGCCCGCTGGTAATCGAACAGCAGGCGTTCTTCCGCGCGCCCCGCCTCCAGGTGCAACGCGAAGCGGTAGCGGCGCAAGGTATTTTCCGCCCGCTCCAGCCGCGTCGCTTCGCCCGGTTCGAGCAGACCTTCGGCGACCATGTCGTCCAGATCGGGGGCGTTCGCCAGCCGGCGGCCCAGCCAGCGTATCGCGTCGAGCGTGCGCAGGCCGCCGGGACCGTCCTTGAGATTGGGTTCGAGGTTCTGCGCGGTGTCGTCGTAGCGCGCATGCCGCGCGTCCCGTTCGGCCACGCGGGCGCGCAGGTAGTCGCGCGCCGGCCACAGCGAGGGATCGTCGAGGATGCCGCGCAGGCCCGTCGCCAGCCCGGCGTGCCCGACCAGGCAGCGTGCGTCGAGCAGGCTGGTGAAGACGCTGGGGTCGCGCGCGGCCAGGTCGCGGCACTGCGCCACGATGCGCACGGCATGGCCCGGCTTCAGGCCGATGTCCCACAGGCAGGCGAAAAAGTGTTCAAGGGCGCGGGAAAGCGCCGTGGCGTCGTCGTCGATCAGGGCGAGCAGGTCGACGTCGGAACACGGAAACAGCAGGCCCCGCCCGAAGCCGCCGACGGCGAACAGCGCCGCGGACGGCGTGTCGCCCAGGCACGCGCTCCAGACGTGCACCACCACGCGTCCCACGACATCAGCGCGGCGGGCGGCGAGCGCGGTGGCGTCCGATCCGTCGCGGAAGCTGGTGGCGAGCGCTCGGTCCGCGTCACCCAGCAACTGGCGCAACGAGCGCCTCGCCTCGGGCGAGACGCCCGAGCGGGGCACCACGGCGGGCAAGCGCGGAAGCGGTGGAAGCGGCACGTCAGGCCTCGGCGTGGGGCGAAGGAATCGGCAAGGCCGTCGGGCCCGCCAGGATCAGGCAGCGTCGGGCCAGGGCGTGAGGATCTCGAAGCCGTGCTCGGTGACCGCGACCGTGTGCTCCCACTGGGCCGACAGCGAGTGGTCCTTGGTGACCACCGTCCAGCCATCGGGCAGCGATTTCGTCTGCGGCTTGCCGGCGTTGATCATCGGCTCGACCGTGAAGGTCATGCCCGGCTTCAGCTCGAGGCCGGTGCCGGGGCGGCCGTAGTGCAGCACCTGCGGCTCGTCGTGGTAGACCTTGCCGATGCCGTGGCCGCAATACTCGCGCACCACCGAGAACCCCGCCGCCTCGGCGTGCTTCTGGATGGCCGCACCCACGTCGCCGAGGGTGGCACCCGGCTTCACCGCCTCGATGCCCTTCATCATCGCCTCGAAGGTGGTCTCGACCAGGCGCCTGGCCAGCACGCTCGGGGTGCCTACGAAATACATGCGGCTGGTGTCGCCGTGCCAGCCATCCTTGATGACGGTGACGTCGATGTTGACGATGTCGCCGTCCTTGAGCACCTTGGCGGGGCTGGGGATGCCGTGGCAGATCACGTGGTTGACCGAGGTGCAAACCGTCTTGGGGAAGCCCCGGTAGCCGACGTTGGCCGGAACGGCCTTCTGCACGTTGACGATGTGGTCGTGGGCAAGCCGGTCGAGTTCCTCGGTGGTGACGCCCGGCTTGACGTGCGGCACCAGCATGGCCAGCACCTCAGCGGCCAGACGGCCGGCCTCGCGCATGGCCTGGATCTCTTCGGGGGTCTTCGGTACGACTGCCATGATGGTCTCTCTTTTTTTCCTTTGCCCTCAGGGGATTGGGCCCATCGTCGAGATGGCGGCTCCCGGACGCGAAATCCAGTGCGGCTTGCGGCGGGAACACCCGGAAGGCTACAATTAGCGAGTTTTGCCGTCCGGCGAAGCCACGAATCCGTGGCCACGGCGGCGATACAAAGCGCGATTGTAACCGCATGGCGCCATCATGGGCCCTGCGTCGGGCGATCGCTTTTAACGCCACACACGCATCGGCACCGCCTTCGGGGTGCCCGTTCCGCC
>CAJYHU010000063.1 GCA_913774655.1 uncultured Luteibacter sp.
CGTCGGACTGACCGACGCCACGCCGCCGCGACGGGCATTGCGATAGGGTGTGGCGGTCACGTCGCCACGGAGCCTCCCCATGCAGTCCCTCGACGGCAAGATTGCCCTCGTTACCGGTGCCGCCAGCGGTATCGGCCGCGCCATCGCCGACGCCTATGCCCGCGCGGGCGCGCGGGTGGTGGTCGCCGATATCGCCGCCGACAACGCGAGCGAAACCGCGCAAGCCATCGGCCATGGCGCCCTCGGCATCGCGATGGATGTCACCGACGAAGCGCAGGTCGAGGACGGCTTCGCCCGCACCGCGCGCGAACTCGGGCCGGTCGACATCCTCGTCAGCAACGCGGGCATCCAGATCATCTCGCCGCTGGTCGACCTCTCGTTCGCCGACTGGAAGCGGATGCTCGCGATCCACATGGACGGCGCGTTCCTCACCGCGCGCGCGGCCATGCGCCAGATGATCGCGGGGGGCGCGGGCGGTTCGATCATCCTGATGGGCTCGGCTCACTCCCATGTGGCCTCGAAGTTCAAGGCGCCTTACGTCGCCGCCAAGCACGGCCTGCTCGGCCTGGCCCGCGTCATCGCCAAGGAGGGCGCGGCGCATCGCGTCCGCGCCAACGTGATCTGTCCCGGTTTCGTGCGCACGCCCCTGGTGGAAAAGCAGATCCCGGAACAGGCCCGCGAGCTGGGCCTGACCCAGGAGCAGGTGGTGCGCGACGTGATGCTGCGCGACACGGTGGACACCGAGTTCACCACGCTGGAAGACATCGCGGAGACGGCGCTGTTCCTCGCCGGTTTCGGCTCGAACGCGCTTACCGGCCAGTCGCTGCTGGTCAGCCACGGATGGCACATGCAGTAGGAAACGAAAAGGGGCGCCGAAGCGCCCCGTTTTCCCCCGCGTCGATCGGCGATCAGATCGCGTAGTACATCTGGAACTCGAGCGGGTGGGTGCTCGCGCGGTAACGCGTGACTTCCTGCATCTTCAGCGCGATGTAGCCGTCGATGAAATCGTCGGTGAACACGCCGCCGGCCTTGAGGAACTCGCGATCCTTGTCGAGCGCGGCCAGGGCCTCGTCGAGGCTGGCGCAGACCTGCGGAATGTTCTTTTCTTCTTCCGGCGGCAGATCGTAAAGATCCTTGTCCGCCGGCGCGCCCGGGTCGATCTTGTTCAGGATACCGTCGAGGCCGGCCATCATCAGCACGGTGAAGGTGAGGTAGCCCGACTGCATCGGATCCGGGAAACGGATTTCGATGCGGCGACCCTTCGGGCTCGACACGTACGGGATGCGGCACGACGCGGAGCGGTTGCGCGCCGAATAGGCCAGCATCACCGGCGCCTCGAAACCCGGCACCAGGCGCTTGTAGCTGTTGGTGGTGGAGTTGGCGAACGCGTTGATCGCCTTGGCGTGCTTGAAGATGCCGCCGATGTACCACAGCGCCGTCTGCGACAGGCCGCCGTAGAGGTCGCCGGCGAAGAGGTTCTCGCCGTTCTTGGACAGCGACTGGTGCACGTGCATGCCCGAGCCGTTGTCGCCGACGATGGGCTTGGGCATGAAGGTGACGGTCTTGCCGGCCTGGTGGGCGACGTTCTTGATGACGTACTTCATGGTCATCAGTTCGTCGGCCTTCTTCACCAGCGTGTTGAAGCGGGTGCCGATCTCGCACTGGCCGGCGTTGGCCACTTCATGGTGGTGCACTTCGACCACCTGGCCCAGCGACTCCAGCACCTTGCACATGTCGGCGCGCAGGTCGCCAAGGCTGTCTACCGGCGACACCGGGAAGTAGCCGCCCTTCACGCCCGGGCGATGGCCCGTGTTGGTGCCGTCGTACTTGTAGCGCGACGACCAGGCGGCCTCTTCGGAGTTGATCTCGTAGAACACGCGGCCCATGTCGTTCTGCCAGCGGATCGAGTCGAAGATGAAGAACTCCGGCTCCGGACCGAAAAAGGCGGTGTCGGCGATGCCGGTCGACTTCAGAAACGCTTCGCCGCGCTTGGCGATCGAGCGCGGGTCGCGTCCGTAGGCCTGCATGGTGCTCGGCTCGAGCACGTCGCAATGCAGGATCAGCTGCTTGTGCGCGCTGAACGGATCCAGGTGCGCCGTTTCCGGGTCGGGCATGAGCACCATGTCCGACTCGTTGATGCCCTTCCAGCCCGGAATCGACGAGCCGTCGAACATCTTGCCGTCCTCGAAGGTGCCCTCGTCGATGGCGTGGGCCGGGAAGGTCACGTGGTGGTGCTTGCCGAGCATGTCGGCGAAGCGCAGGTCGACGAACTCGATGCTCTCGTCCTGGATGAGGTTCAGCACTTTCGAAACGGCGGACATACGGACCTCGATTGGGTATGGGCTGGATGCGTAAAGCAATCGTCATGCCACCGCTTTGCCTCGAAGCGAGGGAGCAAGGGCGAGCCCCTTCAGCATAATCCGGGTCGTTCTAGCTTGCCGCTTAGCACCATGATGGTGCAATGCGGTTCGCACTGCACCAATTCGTTCATTGGCCCTGGCTACCGAACGGAATCCACGCCCCGCCATCATCCGCTTTCGGTGCCGCCGGTATCGAAGCCGACGTGGGCGTGGGCGTGGGCGTGGGCGACACGATCGTGCCCGGAAGTCCCGCGGCCGAGCCAGCGCCAGCCCGGGCGGCCACCGCAGGCGACCCGATGCAGGCCACGAAATTCGGGTCCTTGAACGCCAGTTCAATATTGTCCTTCAGGAGCTCATTGAGCGCGCCGAACGGGTTCACGAACTTGGTGCTGCGGCGAGCAAGTTTTTTCTGCGAATGGAAGCACGGCTTCGGGCCGTCACCGTCCACCACGTAGGTCACGGCGAGCGTCCAGTCGACGTTGTAGCCCAGATCGTCGATCACAAAATCGTCGATGGTGCCGTGAACCAGTGGACCGCTACCTGACACGTCGATGCCGACGAATCGCGACTCGGTGAACACCGCTTTTTCGAAATACTCGTGAACCGGCTTCTCGAGCATGACGTTTCCAAGCGGCGCCGTGTTGCGGATCTGGTTGGGCTTTATCTTTCCGCTCTTGGCCGGCGCATAGTCGAAGGTGCCGACTCTTTCGTAACCCTTCACCGACATGGTGGAGCTCGGCGCGTAATTGACCGTAGCCGGTCCAGCGCAACCGCCAAGCGCGATGCAGCCCCCTATCAGGGCCACTCTTAGACGCATCATCCGTTTTCCCCTGTTTTTCCCACTGAGCCGTCCGTAGGGACGGGTAACCGCCTGTCACGGAAGCCGGCAACGTCATCGTGGCCGTCGGCGTCCATGCCCCTGATGCCGGAGCGTTTATCCTTCAATCGGCGCCATGATGCACACCCGCCCATGCCGTCGCAATCGACCACATGGCTAACGTGGATTTCGTTTAACCTGACCGGCCTTGGACATGCTCGTCCTCGACGTTTCTTTCGACCCATGACAAAAAATTACGAAGACGACGCGCCCGATGCAGGGCGCCGCCGCCTCCTTGGCGGCATGGCCACGACCGGTGCGCTACTCGCGCTGGGCGGCATCAAGGACGCCGCCAGTGCCCCGGCGAAGGGCACGGCGCCCGCGCCCGGCGGTGCCGAGCTCGACGCGCTGCTTGCCAGGCACATCCAGACCGTGGTGGTGATCTACGCGGAAAACCGCAGCTTCAACAACCTGTTCGGCGACTTCCCCGGCCTTCAGCAGCCGCTGGCCGCGGTGCCCGCCGAGCGCCTCGTACAGAAGGACCGCGACGGCACGCCGCTGAAGACGCTGCCGCCGATCTGGGGCGGCATGGTGCCGCAGGAGCAGGTCGTCGACCACGCGACGTACAAGATCGGCGAGAAGGACATCACCGGCCTGCCGAACGCGCCCTGGGCACTGCATACCGGCGACGGCACCCCCCTGCCCCACGGCGTGGTGACGCGCGATCTGGTGCACGCGTTCTACAACAACCAGTTGCAGATCAACGGCGGCAAGAACGACGGCTTCGTCGCCTGGGGCGACAACGGCGCGCTGACCATGGGCCATTACGCCAGCACGCCGGTGCACCTGCGCCTGTGGCGCCTCGCCGAGCAGTTCACGCTGTGCGACAACTTCTTCATGGGTGCGTTCGGCGGGTCGTTCCTCAACCACCAATACCTCGTGGCCGCCCGTCCGCCGTTCTACCCGAATGCGGACAAGAGCCCGGCACAGTTCAACATCGCGGTGACCGAAAGCGGCGACCCGACCGACTTCCGCCTGAAGATGGCGGAGGATTCACCCCGGAGCGCGATGGACGGCAAACCGAAATTCGCCAACCACAACACGCTCACGCCGGACTTCTACGCGGTCAACACCATCGGACCGCCCTATTCGCCCGGGTTCAACGTCGACCGGAAGCATCCGCAGCTCGCGGACGCGACGAGCCCGAACACCCTGCCGCCCCA
>CAJYHU010000064.1 GCA_913774655.1 uncultured Luteibacter sp.
GCCGGCACCAGCTCAATGCTCCCGCCGGCGTCGGCGGTGACCAGGCGGGGCGGACGCCGCCCCTGGCGTTCGTCGTCGAGCATCCGCAGGCTCGCCTCGACGTCGTCGGCGCTGTCCGCGGGCAGGCCCAGCGCGCGAAGGACGATACGCAGGGTGCTCGCGGGCGTCGACTGGGGACGGTCCAGCGCATCCCGCCAATGCACATCCACGCCGGCCTGGTCGGCCAGCAAGGCAAGACGATCGTCGAGCGGAACGTTCACGGATCAGGACTCCAGGCAGGCCAGTGCGCGGCGGGCGGGGATCGCGCCACGCGATACGGCGGCAATGTCGGACGCGGAGCCGTGAAGCCACGCCGCCGCCGGCGATGGTGGACGCTCCAGCGTGACGTCGGTGTCGCCGAGATTGACGAAGAGAGTCAGCCTCGTCGAACCGAGCGACCAGCAGGCGACGAAGGCCTTCTCGCCCAGCGCCTGGGCATGTTCGCCGCGCGCGTCGTCCAGATGCGGCACGAGGTGTTCCCGACGCACCGCGATCAGTTCGCGAACGAGTTCATGCCGCGCGTTCCCGACCATCGCGTCAGGCCCGGGCACCGACCGCTCGAACGTGTCGCGTGCGTTGGGATCGGGAATGTCTTCGCCGGAAAACCCGGCGAATCCCTCGAACTCCTTGCGCCGCCCGTCGCGCACAGCCTTGCGCAACGCTTCATCGGGAAAATCGGTGAAAAACAGGAACGGGGTACGGCTGCCCCACTCCTCGCCCATGAACAGCATCGGGACGAACGGCGCGAGAAGGAGCAGCACCAGCGCCGCCTCCAGCGTCTCTTCGGGCACCAGCGACGTGAGCCGGTCACCGAGCGCACGGTTGCCGACCTGGTCGTGGTTCTGCAGGAAATTCACGAAACGCACGGCCGGTAGGTGCGCGCTGGGCTCGCCACGTCGCTTGTCGCCCATCGCCTCGCCCTGAAACGCGAACCCTTCACGCAGGCTGCGCAGGAGTTTTTCCATCGGGGGGTGGTAGTGCTGGTAGTAGCCTTCCGATTCGTCGGTCAGCAACACGTGCAGCGCGTTGTGGAAGTCGTCGTTCCACTGTGCGTCGAAGCGCCCGCGCCCCAGCAGGTGCGCCTGGTTCGCCTCGTTTTCCAGCACGAGGTGCACATGCCGGTCGGGACCGATCGACGCATGGACGCGCGCGGCGAGCGAGCTGAGCCAGCCGGGATTGCCGATCGCGTGCACGGCGTCGAAGCGCAGCCCGTCGAAGCGGTATTCCTCCAGCCAGTAGAGCGCGTTGTGTACGAAGTAGTCGCCCACTTGCGGGGTGGACACCCCGATGGCCGCGCCCCAGGGCGTATGGATGCCCTCGTCGAAAAACGGCGACGCGTAGGCGCCCAGGTAGTTTCCTTCCGGTCCGAAATGGTTATAGACCACGTCGAGAAACACCATCAGGCCCAACCCGTGGGCATCGTCGATCATCGCCTTGAGTTCATCGGGCGAGCCGTAGGCGGCGGCGGGCGCGAACGGCAGCACACCGTCGTAGCCCCAGTTGCGTTCGCCCGCGAACTCCGCGATCGGCATCAGTTCGATGGCGGTGATACCCAGGGCCGCCAGGCCGGGAAGCGCGTCGCGCACGCCACGGTAGCCGCCGAACGCGCCGACGTGCAGTTCATACAGCACCGTCTCCCGCCACGGCCGGCCGACCCAGTCGTCGTGCCGCCACGCGTAGCTGCCGGGATCGACGACGACGCTGTAGCCGTGGACGTCGCCGTCGCGCTGCCGGCGCGACGCCGGATCCGGGATCGCCAGGTCGTTGCCGAGGCGGAACCGGTAGCCAGCACCGATCGCCACGTCGCAGACGCATTCGAACCAGCCGTCGTCGAGCCCGCGCAACGTCGATGTCCCGCCGTCCTCGCATTCGATGGCGGCCGAGTCGACATCCGGGGCCCAGAGACGGAAACGTACGCGACCGTCGCCCAGAGGCTTCGCGCCATAGGGCATGGCATGGGCATGCCGAGGTGTCATGCGGGTTCCTTGCGGATCATGGTGGCCAGAAGCATCACGCTGTGGCCCTGCACCTCGACCGAGGTGTCCTGCCACGGGATGTCGCCAGCGGTGGGTTTGGCGCTGTCGGAGCGGATGCGCCAGGCGGCGGCCGGCTCCGGCAGCCGGAACAGGTGCGCGTCAGGCGTGCCGTTGATGAGAAGCAGCGTGATGTCGGCGCGCTTCTCACCGTGCGGCAACGCGCGGCGCACCGCAAGCAGGCGGCCTTCGGTATAGCCCCAGGTGTCCAGCGTCATCTCCGCGCCGCTCTCGTCGAACCATGTGACCTCCCGGATACCGGGAATGACCTCCACGTCGCCTCGCAGGAAAATCGGCGAGCGCAACGTCGGATGCTGGGCACGCAGCCGAACCAGCCGCGCCACGAAGTCGGTCAGTTCGCCACTGCGGTCGGTCGCGGCGAGCTTCCAGTCGAACCACGACAGTTCGTTGTCCTGGCAGTAGGCGTTGTTGTTGCCG
>CAJYHU010000065.1 GCA_913774655.1 uncultured Luteibacter sp.
GTGCCCGCCGACCTGTCGCTGGACGAGATCTTCGAAGAAGTGAGCGTCAACTTCCGCATGGTGGCGGAGCAGCACGATCTGCGCCTGGTGGTACGCACCACCGACCTCTGGGTGCGCAGCGACCGCACCATGGTCGCCCGGATACTCAACAACCTGGTCAGCAACGCCCTGCGTTACACCCGCTGCGGCGGCGTGCTCGTGGGTGCGCGGCGGCGCCGCGACGGCACGGTGCGCATTGATGTGTGGGACACCGGCCGGGGCATCGCGCCGGAACACCAGAAGCACATCTTCGACGAGTTCTATCGCGTGGAGAACGGGCCGGAGGCCGGCCGCCCGGAAAGCACGCGGCGCGGCCTCGGGCTCGGTCTGTCGACCGTGCAGCGCCTCGCCGGCCTGCTGGAGACGAACGCCTCAGTGCGCTCCCGGCCGGGGCGTGGCAGCGTCTTCTCCATCGTGCTGCCCCGGGTGCAGCCGGGCGAGGCACCGCGACCGCCCCCCGCAGCCGACGAGCCGGCACCGCGCCGTGACGTGGCCGGCATGCGCGTGCTGGTGATCGACGATGAACCGAGCATCCTCGCCGGCATCAGCTACCTGCTGGGCAGCTGGGGCTGCGAGGTGATGACCGCCGAAGACGCCCAGCAGGCCATGGAGGCGGTGCACCAGTGGATCCAGCCGCCCGACGTCGTGATCTCCGACCTGCGGCTGCGCGAAGGCACCGGGCTGGACGTGATCGGCCTGCTCGATCGCTATTACCGCCGCCGACCGGGGGACCCGCCTCCCTTCGCCCGGGTGCTCATCACCGGGGAGACCCGTAGCGACTACCTGCGCAACGTCGATACGGCGACCATGCCGGTGCTGCACAAACCCGTTTCCCCGGAGCGCCTGCTCGACGTAATGGTTTCGGTCTGGTCTGTCCATCATGCAGCCGTCTGAGCCTTATGGCCGGGTTGCCCACGTCCCGGGGGCCGACTATGGTGGGCGCTACGGGGAGCCCGTGGCATGGCGGGCGGGGGGAGTGGAATGCGCATTCTGATCGCGGACGATCACCGGCTCATCATCGAGGGCGTGAAGCTGAAGCTTCGCGAACTCGGCGACGACGTCGAATTCGTCGAGGCCGAAAGCGTGGCCCAGTTGAATCAACGTCTCGCCGAATCGCCGCCGCCGGATATCGCGCTCATCGACATGGCCATGCCGGGCGCCGAAGGCACCGAGCACATCCGGCACGCCGTGATGCGGTTACGGGAAGCCAGCGACGAACGGGGCCTGGCCCGCGCGCGACCGGTGGTGGTGCTTTCCGGTACGGAAGACTCGTCGGCGATCCGCCACGTGCTCGATCTGGGCGTGCAAGGGTACATTCCCAAGTCGTCGCCGCCGGACGTGATCCTCAACGCGGTGCGGCTGGTCGTCGGCGGCGGTGTCTACGTGCCGCCCGAAGCCATGAAGCCCGCCGGAAGCGCGATGCCGTCGTCGCCGTTTCCGCTGCCCGCCAGCGATGGCCTCTCCACGAAGGAGCGCCTGGCGAGCGTACTGACCGACCGTCAGATCGACGTGCTCAAGCTGCTGGCGAAGGGACGTCCGAACAAGCTGATCGCCAGGGACCTGGGCATCAGCGAGGGCACGGTGAAGATTCATCTTGCGGCGATCTTCCGCGCACTGCATGTGCGCAATCGCCTGGAAGCACTGGTCGCCGCGCAGAACCTCGGCGACTGAGCACGCACGACCCCGCGCTGGGGTCGGGGGTTAGACCGAGGCAGGGGCAGGCGATGCGTGGTTTCAGAGGATGGCGTGCGCTCATCGGGAGTGTGCTGGTGCAGCTCGCCTTCACCCTGGCGACACCGGCTCTGGCCGATGACGACGCGGGCGCCCCGATGACCTTCGGCATCCTGCCCATCGGCGGACCGGCCGAGTCGCTGGAAGCGTGGCGGCCCTTGATCGACGACCTCAGCGCCTCGCTGGCGCGTCCGGTGCGTCCGTTGTCGGTGTCGTCGTATGAAGGCATCGCCCAGGCGATCGGCGAACAACGCGTAGACATCGCGTTTCTGTCCGGGCGCCTCGCCCTGGAAGCGGTCACACGGCACAACATGCGCGTGATCGCGCAACTCACCCGGGGCGACGGCTCGCTGGGCTATCGCGCGGTGCTTCTGACGGGTGCCGACTCACGCATCCGCACGCTCGACCAGATGCTCGCGCATCCCGGCCAGTGGCGTTATGCGCGCGGTGAGGCGTTATCCGCGTCGGGCTATCTCGTGCCGGAGACCCAAGTGTTCGCCGCGCGGGGCCTCGACTCGGATACGTTCTTCAAGAGCGTGCGCGTGGACAACCACCAGAACAACGCGCTGGCTGTCGCCAACGGCGAAGCCGACGTGGCGACCAACAACAGTGCCGACCTCGAACGGTTCCAGCAGCGTTTTCCCGAACCCTATGCACGGCTGCACGTGCTGTGGACCTCGTCGTTGATTCCACATGCGGTGATCGTCGTGCGCCGTGACCTTCCACCGGCGTGGCAGGATCGCATCGCCGCCTTCATCACCCGGTACGGCAAGGGCAAGGACGCGACCCGTGAGTTGGCCAACCTCAAGCGGATCCATGACATCAGCGGCTTCGCCCCCGCCACCGATACCGTGCTGACGCCGTTCGCCGACATCGAGTACAGCCTGGACATGCGCCGCGCCAGCACCGCGCAATGGGTGAGCGACGCCGCGAGGCAGGCGCGGATGCGCAAGCTCCGCGACGCACACGAACGCCTGGTTGCCTACCTCTCGGGTAAGTGATCGATCCGGATGGCCTAGGCCGAAAGGCCAGTACGCCATGCCGCGCCACCCCACGTCGCCGACGGGGGATCGCGCCCCCTGTGCGGAGTACCGTGACCGGGGTATCGTTCGCGGATCGAGGGGCATGTGTCGAGGTTCAGGTCGTGGTGAGCGTCAACTGGTCGGATACCGCGCCCCTGGTGGCGTTCGCGGGGACGCTCGCGGCGGCGATCGGTCTTCCCGTGCCGGCGATGCCCACCCTGATTCTCGTCGGCGCCGGCCTCGCCGCGGCGCCCTCGCCGTGGCTCGTGGTGCCCACCTTCCTTGGCGCGCTGCTGGGCGCCTTCGCGGGCGACGCGGCCTGGTTTCTCGCGGGGCGGCGCTTCGGCTATCGCGTGCTCGATGGGCTGTGCCGGGTGTCCCTGTCGCCAGACACGTG
>CAJYHU010000066.1 GCA_913774655.1 uncultured Luteibacter sp.
GGCCGACCCGTCGGCACAAAGTTCGCCCACCGGCGCACCGACGGGCCGGCAGGAGCCAGCCCGTCGATGAAGTGGGTCAACCCGCCCGTGGCCTACATGCTGCATGCCGGCGTGCCCCGGCTACTTGCTGCCGGTGCGCGCCTGCCGGGGCTGGGCGGCGCGGCAGCGTCGGATCGCATTGCGCTCGAAGGCTACCCGGGCCTGCTGGCCCGCGAGCTGATCGGGCGCCGAAGCTACAAGAGCGACGACCGTGCGCGACAGACGCCCGAGCGCGCCGAGGCTCGCCATGCGGTGCTGGAGGCACTGGAGTCCGGCCGCTCGCGTCTGGACCTGCGCCTCGTGTGCTCCCGAGTGCAGGCGCGGGCGCTGCTGGCCGACCCCGGCGGCGACCTGCTCGACGCGGCCCTGTGCCTCGTCGAGGCCGCGTGGGGCGCCCTGCGGGCCGAAAGTCCGGGGCCCGGTTTCGGCTTGCCGCCGGACCTCGATCCGCTCGAGGGCTGGATCGTCGCCGCCTGACGGTGCTGGGACAGTTGTCCTACGTCGGCATGCGTCCGGTGCGTGCTGGCGTCGGAGTTCGACTTTTTTAGATTGGAGTCGGGCGGTCGGCCGGCCGTCCGAAACCCACCCAGCGAAAGGAAGTCATCATGAACAAGGACCAGGTTGCAGGACGTGTCGAAGAAGCCAAGGGCAAGCTCAAGGAAGTCGCCGGCAAGGTCACCGGCAACGAGCGACTCGAGGCCGAGGGCGTGACCGACCAGGCTGCCGGCAAGGTGCAGAGCACCTACGGCGACGCGAAGAGCAAGGTGAAGGACACGGCGCAGAAGGCCGTCGACAAGCTCTGAAGCACCTACGACAGACAGGGAGTGCTCGAATGACGACCCGTACCCGTCCGTCGCTCGGACGTCTGACGATGGTGGCCGGCGCTGCCGCGCTGGCAATGGCGCTTGCCGGCTGCGACGGCTCGGACAACAAGACCGCTGGCCAGCAGCTGGACACCGCCATCGCCAAGACCGAGCAGGCCGCGCGCAACGCCAAGGCGACCACCGAGTCGCTGGCCGCAGACGCCAAGGCCAAACTCGACCAGAAGGCCCCGGCAGCCGAAGCGGCCGCCAAGGACGGCGTCGCCCGGGCGGGCGAGGCCACGCGCGAAGCAGGTGCCGCGATCGCGGGCGCGGTCGACGACGCCACGATCACGGCCAGCGTGTCGGCCGGCCTGGCCAAGGACAGCGAACTCAGCGCCTTGCGCATCGATGTCGACACCAAGGCGGGCGTTGTCACCCTCAAGGGGCCGGCCCCCAGCCTGGCAGCAAAGGCGCGCGCCGAGGAGATCGCACGTGCCGTCAAGGGCGTCAGCCGGGTGGACAACGCGCTGGAAGTCCGGGCTTCGTGAGCGGCACGCCGCAACGACGCCGCCAAGAAAAAGCCCGGGACTCCCGGGCTTTTTGCTTGCTGAACCAGGGCCGGGCTACTTGGTCAGCCAGTCCTTGAGCTCGTCCGCGTGCTCTTCCTCGTCAGTCAGGATCTCCTCCAGCATGCGACGCGTCGTCGGGTCCTTGTCGCCGATCAGTGCAATCATCTGGCGGTAACTCTCCACCGCGATGCGCTCCGCCTTGAGGTTCGCACGCACCATGGCCTGCAGGTCGGAAGACTCGTCGTAGTCGGCATGGCTGCGCTCGAGCAGGTGGTTGGGCGCGAAATCCGGGTCGCCGCCGAGCTGGACGATGCGCTCGGCGATCTTGTCCGCATGCGCCGACTCCTCGTTGGCATGGACCAGGAATTCGTCCGCGATGGCCGGCGACGACACGCCGCTGGCAGTGAAGTAATGGCGCTTGTATCGCAGCACGCACACCAGTTCGGTGGCCAGGGCGTCGTTGAGCAGCTTGACGATGTCATCACGCCAAGGGCCGTAGCTGGGCGTCACGGCGCCCTCGTCCAGTTCCTTGCCAGCGGCTTCGATGGCGCGCTCGTCGAGCTGCAGGCGCTGGGCGCCTTCGGAATTCTTGCCGTTCATGGTTCTCGATCCTTTCGTGGGGGGGGTTCGTTGTTGTGCATGAGCGTCGTCACCACATCGGCGACGTCGGAAGTCTTGAGCAGCATCGCCAGCAAGGCGGTGGCCGACAGCAGGCGCCAAGGCCTGGCCACCGCCAGCACCGCGCCCGTCGCCGCCGCCGCAAGCATCAGTTGCGCCGGTTGCTCGCGCGCGCGCCGCTCCAGGGCGGGACGCGCCAATTGAAGCACCGCATTGGCGGGGTGGCGGCGCCACCAGCGCGCGGCGACGCGGCGGCCGAGCGGCAGCCATGGCACCGTCCCCAACCAGCCGGTGGCAGCGGAGGCATGTGGGGCTCCGTCGCCCGGCGGGTGAGATACAGGCGCCGGCGCATCGCCGGACAGCTGCGCCAGCAATGCCGCGCGCGATGCCGCCAGGCGTTGCTTAGGACTGGCAGATGGGCTTGACTCAGCCATGGTGACGCTCCTGCAGAGCACGCAAGGCGCGCACGTCGGCCTGGAATTGCACGCCCAGGTCGTCGAATCCATGGAAGGACGCGGGGCGCAACGCGATCCACGCGCCGATTGCCGCCAACGCGACGGCGACGCCTGGCACGACCACCAGCACCCAGGAAAACTGGCCGTGGAGCACGCCGAGCATGACGGCGGTGCCCGTGAGGCATAGCGCGGTCCGCGCGCTGACCGCAGCGACCACCCCGGCGATGAAGCGAGCCACCACGCCGTGCGTGGCGGCCGCCAGTTCATCACGGACCAGGGCGCCGTAGTTGGCAAGGTGGTCTGCGAGGAGGTGGGGATGTCGCAGTACTGCCGAGAAGAGGGGATGCCACATGACGGCACTGCGACGGACGTGCGAACGATCAGTAATCGTCGCGGCTGCGGCGGGTGGCCAGCACCAGCAGCGCGGTGATGGCTGCGCCGGCGGCCGCAGCCACCAGCACCGAGCGCACGGGCTGGTCGGCGATGTAGCGGGTCGTCACCTGAGCGGCTTCACCGAAGCGCTCCTGCGCACGCACACCGGTCTTGGAGGCGGCTTCGAGGCCGCGCTGGACCGCCTGCTGCACGCGAGAGGCAATCTGTTCGACCGCGGGTTCCATGTCGCTGCGCAGGCTGCGTACCTTCTGTCCGGCGGCATCCACAGCGTTCTGGGCATAGGCACGCGTGCTGTCTACGGCGTCCTGCGCGGTGCCGCGCAGATCGTCTGCCAGTTGCGAGGGGGTCTTGGCGGTCGAGTTCATGAAACTTCCTTTGCGATGGACAACAGAGAGATGGAGTGGGGTGATTGCGGGTTGATGCTAGCGCGGCTGGCCGCGGCGCATCAGGCCCGCGATGAAGCTCGCGATCGTCAAGATGGCGAAGATCACGAAAAGAAGTTTCGCGATGCCGGCGGCTCCCGCGGCGATGCCCCCGAACCCGAGCAGGGCAGCCACCAAGGCGATGACGAGGAAAACGACGGTGTAGTGCAGCATGTGGGCGCTCCTCTGACGAGTGGACTCGGTGTCGAAGGCCTCCGGTAGTGGGAGCGGATCGATTGCCGAGGCGATGCGAGAAGCTTAGGAGCGGGGCCGGGGGGACCCTGTCAGCAGCCGAGGGCACGGGCCGTAGGAAAGCACCGAATCGCCCGTCGAAGGCCGCGCTCAATGCGCGCGCGTGGGCAGCATGGCCTCCAGGCGCGTGCCTTCGCCGGGCGCGGAATTCACCGTGAGCTTGCCGCCTGCCGCCTCGACGCGGTGGCGCATTCCCGCCAGCCCGTGAGTGGAAGGACGGGCCTGCTGTGCATCGAAGCCGCGCCCGTTGTCGCTGACTTCGACGACAAGGTGGTTGTCGTAGTTCTTCAGCACGATCGTCGCCTCGGTGGCGTCGGCATACTTGCCGATGTTGGTCAGGCCCTCCTGGATCATGCGGTAGACGGTGAGCTGCCGCGCCTCGTCGATGACGACCGGCTCCAGCACCATTTCGACCTGGATCCCCGAGCGGTCGGCGAACTCGCGGCCCAGGATCTCCAGCGAGGCCACGAGGCCGAGGTTGGAGAGTGACGAGGGCCGAAGGTCTTCGATGATCCGGCGCTTGAGGGCGATACCGGAATTGAGCAGCTCGGTCAGGTGTTGAAGGCGCTGGGTGGCTTCGGGCGAATCGGCCAGCCGCGACTTCAGCCGCGCGACGTCGAGTTTCGCCGCGGTGAGCAGCGCTCCCAGCTCGTCGTGCAGTTCGCGCGCCAGGAACCCGCGTTCGGTCTCTCGCACCTCCTGCAGGTGGGTGGCCAACTCCGCGAGTGAGGCGGTGCGCTCGCGAACCTCCGCCTCGAGTGTGTTGCGCTCGCGCTGCAGCGCCAGTTGCTGCCGCTCGCCGGCCGACTGCAGGGCATGGGTCTGCCGCAGGTACAGGAAGAAGGCGAGCAGCCCCGCCAGCGCAATGAGGCCGATGCCGCCGCGTGCCAGCGCCAGTGCACGGGCGATCTGTTCCTGCCCGGCCCTGAGCGACTTGTCGCTCAGGGCCGCCAGTGCCGAGGCCTGCTCGCGGATGCGGTTCATCTCCTCGCGGCCGACATCGGTGGTCAGCACGAATCGGGAGGCGTCGGCGTTGCCGTCGCGGGTGAGCCTCAGGCTCATGTCCATCTCGGCGAGCTTGCGCGACAGGTGGTCGGCCAGATTCGCCAGCTGCGCCTGCTCTGCCGGGCGCTTCGCATAGAGGATCCGCAGGCGGGCGAGATGAACCCCGATGTCCTTGATCGCGCTGTCGTAGGGTTCGCGGTAGCGTGCCTCTCCGGTCAGGAGGTAGCCGCGCTGGCCGGTCTCGGCATCGAGCACTTCCTGCAGCAGCGTGTTGACCGCCAGGCGTGCCTCCTGCGCCCGGCTGATCTCGGCCAGGGCCTTGCTCGACTGGCGATAACCGACCTCGTTGATGCCCACGAGCACGAGCGTGGCCAGCAGGGCCAGCCCGAGGCTCCAGACCAGTTTCGAGAACAACAACCGTCGCATCAACATGCCATCGAATCCGTCACGCGAACAATTTCATGAATAATGGTTAACAACTTATTCGCGTCATGGGCTGGCGCAGCGATGTGCCACCTGATGGAGAGAGCGACAGATGATCAAGATCGGCATTGTGGACGACCACGCGATCGTGCGGTCCGGGTTGAGGCAGTTTTTCTCCGAGCACGTGGACCTGCGCGTGGTGGGTGAGGCATCCACCGGGCGCGAGGCCATCGAGCTCGTTCGGACCACGGAGCTCGACGTGCTGGTCATGGACCTGTCGATGCCCGGGCAGAGCGGCATCGATGCACTGGCGATGATTCGGGCCAAGGCTCCGGACGTGGGCATCCTCATCCTCAGTGGATATCCCGAGGAGCACTACGCGATGAACCTCATTCGCCAGGGTGCCTCGGGTTACCTCAACAAGGACTGCGAGCCGCTGGAGATCGTGAATGCGATCCGCACCATCGCGATGGGGCGGCGCTACATCACGCCGGCGGTGGCGGAACTGCTGGCGCGGCAACTCGACCGCAAGGACGACGCTGCCCCGCACGAGCAGCTGTCCGAGCGCGAATTCCAGGTCTTCCTTAAGCTGGCCAAGGGAGAGACGGCCGGCGAGATCGCCAAGACCCTCTCGCTGTCGGTCAAGACAGTGAGCACCTACCGCACGCGGCTGATGGAAAAGATGAACCTGTCGTCCAACAGCGACCTGACCTACTACGCGTTGAAGAACAAGCTCATCGACTGAGCGGCGGCGCGGCGAGACGGCCGGCGCCCACCGCGCCTCAAGGGCCGGCGTTGCTCGCCGTCGTAGTCTGTTGGCTGTG
>CAJYHU010000067.1 GCA_913774655.1 uncultured Luteibacter sp.
CGATCGCAGCAGGCGCACCGCCACCGTCGGCGTCGGTTCAGGCGGTCGCGAGCCGGCCTGCGGTCTTGCCGGCCAGCAGGCGAACGATGGACCCCGCCGCCTCGCGACCGTCGTACACCGCGCGCACCACGAGATCGGCCCCACGCACGTTGTCGCCGCCGGCGAACACCTGCGGATGGCTCGTCTGGTGCGGCAGGCGCCCCTCGGCGCCTGTCACGATGCGCCCGCTGCGATCGCGATCGATCCCGAACGGCTCACACCAGTCGGGCGGGCTGGGCTGAAAGCCAAACGCCTGGATGACCACGTCGGCACGCAAGTCCGTCTCGCTGCCTTCGACGTTACGCGGACGCAGGCGACCGTCGCCCTCGTCCACCAGCTGCGTTTCGACCACACGCACCGCTTTCACCCGTCCGCTGTCGCCGATGAGGGCCACGGGCTGGCGCTGGAAGAGGAAGCGCACGCCTTCGTCGCGGCTGTAGCCGACCTCGCGGCGCGACCCGGGCATGTTCGGCTCGTCGCGACGGTAGACGCAAGTGACGGAAGCGGCACCCAGGCGGATGGCGGTACGGTTGCAGTCCATGCCGGTGTCGCCGCCGCCGAGCACCACCACGTGCTTGCCGGCGAGATCGTACGCCGGCGCCGGTGGCGCATCGCGCAGCAGGCGCTCGGTGTTGGCGATCAGGAACGGCAGCGCATCATGCACGCCACCGAGTTCGCGACCTTCGAGTTGGCCGTCGACGTAGGTATACGCACCCGTGCCGACGAAGACCGCATCGTAGTCGGCAAGCAGGTCATCGAAGGTGACGTCCACGCCGATGTCCACGCCCAGGTGGAAGCGCACGCCCATGCCTTCGAGCACGGCGCGACGCGTGCGCACGACGGTCTTGTCCAGCTTGAACGGCGGGATGCCGAAGGTGAGCAGGCCCCCGATTTCGTGCTGGCGGTCGAACACGTGGGCGGCGATGCCCGCGCGGCGCAGGCGATCGGCACAGGCCAGGCCGGCCGGACCGGCGCCGACGATGGCCACGCGCGCACCGGTCTCCTTCACCCGCGACAGATCGGGGCGCCAGCCCTGGCGGAAGGCTTCATCGGTGACCCACCGCTCGACGCTGCCGATGGTGACGGCACCGAAATCGCCTTGCTCCAACGTGCAGGCACCCTCGCAGAGTCGATCCTGGGGACAGACGCGTCCGCAGATTTCCGGCAACGGATTGGTTTCGTGCATCAGCGTGGCGGCTTCGAACAGACGGCCGTCCTGCACCAGCTTGAGCCAGTTGGGGATGTAGTTGTGCACCGGACACGCGTGTTCGCAATACGGGTTGCCGCAATCGATGCACCGGCCGGACTGCTGGGCAGCTTCATTGGACGCGAAGTCGCCGGAGATCTCGCCATAGCCCAGCACGCGCACCGCCACCGGCACGGTGCGCGGCACTTGCCGCGGGATGTCGAGGAAACGGAAGTCTTTCGCGCTCATGCGGCGCTCCTGAGTTCTTCGGCCAGCGCGTCGAGGCTCGCCGCCTTCGGCTTGACCAGCCAGAAACGCTGGAGCAGGCCGCGGAAATCGCCGAGCACGCGACGTCCCCAGGCGCTGCCGGTGAGCTCGGCATGGCGCTCGATGAGCTGGCGCAGGTGCTGCATGTAATGCTCCATGCCCTCGTGCGAGATACGCACGATGTCGACGAGTTCGTGGTTGTAGCAATCGACGAAGTTGCGCTCGATGTCGAGCACGTAGGCAAAGCCGCCGGTCATGCCCGCACCGAAGTTGAGCCCCGTGCGGCCGAGCACGGCGACGACACCGCCGGTCATGTACTCGCAGCAGTGGTCGCCCGCGCCTTCCACCACGGTCAGCGCGCCGGAGTTGCGCACGGCAAAGCGCTCGCCCGCCTGCCCCGCGGCGAAGAGCTCGCCGCCGGTGGCGCCGTAGAGGCAGGTATTGCCGATGATCGAGGCATCCTGGCTGGCGAACGGCGAGTCGTCGGGCGGACGGACGACGATGCGTCCGCCGGCCATGCCCTTGCCGACGCCGTCGTTAGCCTCGCCGATCAGGTCGATATGCACGCCGCCGGCATTCCAGGCGCCGAGGCTCTGGCCCGCCGAACCGCGCAGACGCAGGTCGATCGGCCGGCCGCCCATGCCGGCGTCACCCCAGCGGCGCGCCACGTCGCCGGACAGGCGCGCACCGATGGCGCGATCGGTGTTGGCGATGTCATAAGCGAACGAGCCGCCGATGCCGTGCGCGACCGCTTCACGCGTTTGGGCCGAGATGCGGTTGGCCAGCGTGGCGGGGTCACGCATCGGGTTGCGCGCCAGCGCACAGGCGACATCGACCTGCGTGCCTAGCCCGTCGTCGCTCACCAGCGGGGCGAGGTCGAGTCGCTGCTGCACGGCGGTGACGCCCTCCCGGCGCTCAAGCCGATGACCCTGGCCGATCAGCTCGGCGAGCGACCGCACGCCGAGGCGGGCGAGATGGCGACGCACGTCTTCGGCGACGAAGCGGAAATAGTTCATCACCATGTCGGGCAGGCCGACGAAGTGCTTCTCGCGCAGCACCGGGTGCTGCGTGGCGACGCCCGTGGCGCAGTTGTTGAGGTGGCAGATGCGCAGGTATTTGCAGCCCAGCGCCACCATCGGCCCGGTGCCGAAGCCGAAGCTTTCCGCACCGAGCATGGCCGCCTTGATGACGTCGAGCCCGGTCTTGAGGCCGCCATCGGTCTGCAGGCGAACGCGTCCGCGCAGGCCGTTGAGGCGCAGCGTCTGCTGCGTCTCGGCCAGGCCCAGTTCCCACGGGGTGCCGGCGTATTTGATCGACGTGAGCGGGCTGGCGCCCGTGCCGCCGTCGTGGCCGGACACGGTGATCAGGTCGGCGCCCGCCTTGACCACGCCCGCCGCCACGGTACCCACGCCGGCATGCGACACCAGCTTGACCGAGACCAGCGCCCCAGGGTTGACCTCCTTGAGGTCGTGGATGAGCTGGGCGAGGTCTTCGATGGAGTAGATGTCGTGATGGGGCGGCGGCGAGATGAGGCCGATGCCGGGCTTGGCGTAGCGCAGGCGGGCGATGGTGGCATCCACCTTATGGCCCGGCAGCTGTCCACCTTCGCCCGGCTTGGCGCCCTGGGCGATCTTGATCTGCAAGACCTCGGCGTTGACCAGGTACGCCGGCGTGACGCCGAAGCGGCCGGACGCCACCTGTTTGATCTTGGACGCGCGCTCGGTGCCGTAACGCTCGGGATCTTCGCCACCCTCGCCCGAGTTGCTCCGCGCCCCGAGGCGGTTCATCGCGATGGCGAGCGCCTCGTGCGCCTCGGGGGACAACGCGCCCAGCGACATGCCAGCGGAATCGAAGCGACGCAGGATCGCCTCGACCGGCTCGACCTCGTCGATCGGCACCGGGGTGCCCTCGCGCGGCACGAGCAGGTCGCGCAACGCGGACGGCGGACGGGTGTCGACGTGGCGCGCGTATGTCTCGTAGTCGCTCCACTGCCCCGTTCGCACCGCCACCTGCAGGCTGGCGATGACATCGGGGTTGTACATATGGAACTCGCCGCCGTGAACGTACTTGTAGAGACCGCCGGCACGCAGCGCGAGCGCTTCGTCCCATGCTTCGGCGGCGAGCACGCGCTGCTCCTGTTCCAGGTCGGCGAAGGTGGATCCGCCGATGCGCGACGGCGTGCCGGGGAAGCAGAGCTTCACCACGTCGGACGCGAGGCCGACGATCTCGAACAGTTGCGCGCCGCGATAGCCGGCCACCGTGGAGATGCCCATCTTGGAGAGGATCTTCAGCAGGCCTTTGCGGATGCCGCGACGGTAGTTGCGACCGATCTCGCGGGGCGCGCCTTCGCCACGGCGCAGGTGACCGCTGCGTCCCATGTCGAACAGGCTCTGGTAGGCGAGCCAGGGATAGATGGCGGTGGCGCCGAAACCGAGCAGGCACGCGAAATGATGCGGGTCGCGCGGCGTCGCGGTCTCCACCATGATGTTGCATTGGCAGCGCAGCCCTGCATCCACCAGGCGCGCGTGCACGGCGCCGGTGGCCAGCAGCGCGTGGATCGGCAGCAGGTCGCGGCGCGGGTAACGGTCGCTCAGGAAGACGATGCGCACGCCCCCACGCACGGCGGCTTCCACCGCGTCGCACAGGCGGGCCAGGGCCTGCTCGAGCGTGTCGCCCTCGCCGTACATGAGATCGAAGCGCGGCGTGTCGGCGTAATCGGGATGGGCGAGGATCTGGCGCAGCTTGCGCTGGGAGAGGATCGGCGAATTGAGCAGGATCTGCTTCGCGTTGTCCGGACCCAGATCGAAGATATTGCGCTCCTGGCCGATCTGGGTCACCAGCGACATGACCAGCCGCTCGCGGAGCGGATCGATCGGCGGATTGGTGACCTGCGCGAAGCCCTGGCGAAAACGGTCGAACAGCGGGCGCACCTGGCGAGACAACACCGCCATGGGCGTGTCGTCGCCCATCGAGCCGGTGGCTTCCGCTTCCGTTTCGGCAAGAACCTTCAGCACCGATTCGCATTCTTCGCGCGACAGGCCGTAGAGCTTCTGGTAGCGGCGCAGTTCCTCGGCGGGCAACGGCTCGGCCGCGAGGCTGGGATCGATGAGATCGGATTCGAGATAGGTGACGCCCTCGCGCAGCCAGTCGCGGAACGGCGCCCGCGCACGATGGATGGCATCGATGTCCGCGTCGCGCAACAGGCGGTGCTCGCGGAAATCCACCGCGATCATCTCGCCGGGGGCGAGGCGGCCCTTGGCGACCACGCGCGCGGAGGGGACGTCCCACAAGCCCGCCTCGGAGGCGACGATCAGGTGGTTGTCGTCGGACAGCGCCCAGCGCGCGGGGCGCAGGCCGTTGCGATCGAGCGTGCACGCCGCGTAACGGCCGTCGCACATGACCAGACCGGCGGGGCCGTCCCACGGCTCGCTGTGCAGGGCGTAATACTCGTAGAAGGCGGCGAGGTCTTCGTCGATGTCCTCGCGCGCGGCGTAGGCCGGCGGCACCAGCACGCGCATCGCGGTGAGGAGGTCCATGCCCCCCATCAGCAGCACTTCGAGCGCGTTGTCGAGGCTTTCCGAATCGGAACCGTCCTGCCTCACGAGGGGGCCGATGTCGGTCAGGTCGACCCGGTCCGAGCGCAGTACCGAACCGCGCGCCTGCATCCAGCGGCGGTTCGCGCGAATGGTGTTGATCTCACCGTTGTGCGCAAGAAAGCGGAACGGCTGCGCCAGGCGCCAGCGCGGCGACGTGTTGGTGGAGAAACGCTGGTGGAATACCACCGCGTCGGCGACCAGCGCCGGATGGCGCAGATCGGGGTAGACGTCGCGCAAGCGCCCGGGGGCCGCCATGGCCTTGTAGCCGATGACTTCGCCCGAGAGCGACACCACGTAGAACTGCGGGTCGTCGACGAGCCGCTGCTCCGCGCGGCGACGGGCGCGGAACAGCGCGGCCTCGAACGCGGCGGTGGAAAGATCGCCACGGGCCTCGACGAACACCTGACGGATGCGCGGCATGGACGACGCCGCGAGGGGGCCGCACGCCTCGGCGTGCACCGCGACCTCGCGCCAGCCCGACACGCGCAGGTTGACGGCGGCGAGCTCATCGGCGAGCACGGCGGCGGCTTCGTCGGCGCGATCGGGGTCGACAAACACGTTGCCCGCGGCGAAGTGCGTCGCCAGAGGGATGCCGGCCTCGGCGGCGAGCGCGCGTAGCCACTCCACCGGCCGGCGAATGAGCACGCCGCAGCCGTCGCCGCTCACCCCGTCGGCGTTGACGCCGCCACGGTGGGAAAGTTTCGCCAGCGCGGCGAACGCGGTGTCGACGAGCGCGGCGCTCGCGTGCCCGTCGATCTGCGCGACGAGGCCGAAACCGCAGCTGTCGTGCTCGAACGCCTCGTCATAGAGGCGCGGAATGCCTTGCTCCACCATCCGCCTCCTCGTGGCATCGGTATATGCTGGGATGCAATGCCGGGAGGCATGCGCCTCACTTTAGACACATTTGCCGCGCTGCGTCAAAGCCGCTTAGACGTCCAAATGGAAATTAAACGGAATTCCTAAGAAATCCGGGCGCCGCTGGCCCGGTCGGTCGTGTCCGGTGCCGGGGCCAGGCCAATGCGTCCCAACGGCAGCACGCCCTGCCCGGCCCGCGTCTCCCGAATCGGTGATAATCCCCGGCATGCGCCCACACCACGTCTGTTCTTTCGCCCTCGCCCTCCTCATGCCCACCCTTGCCCCGCCCGCCCATGCGGCGCAGGACGGCAAGGCGCGGACCGAGCAGGCCCAGGCCCGGCAGAAGCTGGACGACGTGCGCAAGCAGATCGACCAGATCACGAAGGACCAGCGCGACACCGCCAACGCCAGGGACAGCGCCAACGCCGCGCTGGCCCGACAGGCCGAGCAGGTCGCCGGCGCCGCCCGTGCCGTACGCGACACCGAGGCCGAACTGGAGCAGCGCAAGCGCGACCTGGAGCAGCTCGGCGCCCAGCGCAACGAGATCCAGCAGGGCCTGGATCGGCAGAAGGGTGCCCTGGGCGACCTCCTGCGCGCCACCTACACCCTGGGCCGCGGCTCCGACCTGCAGCTGCTGCTCGGCGACGAGGACGTGAACCGCATCTCGCGCGCCCTGGCCTACTCGCGGTATTTCCAGCAGAACCGCGTCGAGCGCATCAAGGGCCTGCTCGCGGATCTTTCCCGCCTCCAGGAGGTCGAAGCCGCGATCTCCGCCGAACAGCAGAAACTGGAGGCGACCCGGGCCGAACGCGAAAAACGCGCGGCCGAGCTGGAAAAACAACGCGCCGCCCAGCAGAAGCTCGTGGCGGAGGCCGATTCCCGATACAAGGACCAGGCCTCGCGTATCGCCGCCCTGAAGCAGAACGAGGCCGACATGAACGCGCTGGTGTCTCGCCTGCAGAAGGTGATCGACGACGCCGCCAAGGCGGCCGAAGTGGCGCCCCCGCCCAAGGGCGCGCCCCCGTCGGCACCGCTTGGCAACCTGCGCGGCAACCTGCCCTGGCCCGCCAACGGCGCGGTGCACGCCTACGGTAACGGCGTGATCATCGTGGCCCCCCGCGGCAGTGAGGTGAAGGCGGTGGCGCGCGGCCGGGTGGTGTTCGCCAACTTCCTGCGTGGCTACGGCATGATGATCATCGTGAACCACGGCAACGGATTCATGAGCATGTACGGCAACAACGAGACGCTGCTGCACGGCGTGGGCGACATGGTGGAGGCCGGCGAAGCCGTCGGCACCGCCGCGGCGCCGGCCGGCGACAGCGGCGCCTATTTCGAGCTGCGCCAGGGCGGCAAGCCCATCGACGCGCGCGGCTGGCTCGGTAAACGGCATTGATTTCCCCGGAGAAACGCATGCGTCAGCTTCCCCCGCGATTCGTCTTCGCGCTCGCCCTGGGTGCGGCGCTGGCAGCACCCGTCCATGCGAAGCAGGACGGTGCGACGCCGCCCGTGCGGCAACCCGACGCGCCGGCGGCCTCGTCGACGGCGGCGGCGAATGTCGCCACGAAGGCCGACGATGGCGTCGATCTCGACGACATTCGCAATTTCACGCGGGTCTACCACATCGTGCAGCAGGCCTATGTCGAGAAACTCGACAACAAGACGATCATGAAGGCCGCGATCTCCGGCATGCTGGAGAACCTCGATCCGCACAGCGAATACCTCGACAAGGACGGCCTGGCCGAACTGGACGAGGACACCACCGGGCAATACGGCGGCCTCGGCATCGAGGTGCTTCAGGTCGACGGCGCGCTCAAGATCGTCTCGCCGATCGACGACACCCCCGCGTCGCGCGCCGGTATCAAGGCGGGCGATACGATCCTCAAGGTCGACGGACGAGTGGTCGACAGCCAGAACATCGACGACGCATTCAAGAAGCTGCGCGGCGATCCGGGCAGCAAGATCACGCTCACCATCCTCCACGAGAAGTCGGACAAACCGATCGACGTGCCCATGGTGCGTGAGCGCATCAATGTCACGAGCGTGAAGGTCCGCCCGCTCGAGGCCGGCTACGTGTACATCCGCCTGAGCCAGTTCCAGGAGGACACCGCCAGCGACCTGGAGAAGAAGCTGGGCGACTACATCCGCAAGAACGGCGCGCCCAAGGGCGCCGTGCTCGACCTTCGCTCCAATCCCGGCGGCCTGCTGACCACCGCGGTGGGCGTGGCCGACACGTTCCTCGACAGCGGCGGCATCGTCAGCACCAAGGGCCGCCTGCCGGATGCCAACCTGCATTTCGACGCGCACCCGGGCGACCTGCTCAACGGCGCGCCGATGGTGGTACTGGTGGACAACGGCACGGCATCGGCCGCCGAAATCGTGTCCGGCGCGCTCAAGGACAACCACCGCGCCCTGATCATGGGCCGGCGCACGTTCGGCAAGGGCGTGGTGCAGACGGTGTTGCCGCTCGACCAGGACCACGCGGTGAAGATCACCACCGCTCGCTACTACACGCCCAACGGTACGTCGATCCAGGCCGAGGGCATCAAGCCGGACATCGCCCTGGCCGATCTCGCGGTCACCAAGAGCGATGCGACGCCGCCACTGATCGGCTCGGAAGCCGACCTGCCGAACCACCTCGTGAACGAGAAGGCATCCACCGACGACAAGGGCTCGGCGGACGACGACGGCAAGCTGGCCATCGAAGACTACGCGCTGTCGCAGGCGCTTAACGTGCTGAAGGGACTGGCGATCGGGCGGCAGTGAGGTGACGGCGTCGCGGGGACGCCGGGGCGGTTGTGGCCTCGACGGCGGCGTACGGCCTGGATGGGGGACACTGCCGACACGTGGCTGGCGTTTCGCGAACACGGCGCGCTCCTCGCCGCGCGCAGCGAAATGCGGTTACCAGAAGCGCCACCACGGCCGCGCGGAACGGGCCATGCGGCGACGCAGCCGGCGCGACGCCGCCCGGGGAATCACCTCCGCGCCCAGCTTCCAGCCGTCGAACGCGGCACGGCCATAGGCGGCGGCACCGAAATCGTATTCGAACCCGGTGTACATCTCGGCCAGTTCCACGGGCAGCGCGACAAAGCAGTCGACGTCGCGTCCCTCCTCGTCGGCGATGTCCTGCTCGGATTCGAAGCGCGCATGCAGCACGTCGAAGCCCGGGGGTAAGGCGCCGCTGGCGGCCAGCACGCGTACCTCGTCGTCGCGCGCGGCGTGCTCCACGTGCCAGAGCACCGCGCCGTCGTCGTAGCAGGTAGCCACGCTGTATGCCGTTTCGTCGTGTTGCACGCTCACCACCCGGCAACCCTTCGACAAGGGCAGCAGGGTGTCTTCGGTGAGCAGGGGCGAGCCGGCGCGCGCCACCACCACGAACCACCCGGACGGTAGCGCCAGGCAGAAGCCTCGCCGCGCGCGCGGCGAGGTGTCGCCGTTGCGGACGAGATCGAGCTCGGCGAAGACCGCCGCGTCGTCCTTGCCCTTCACCGCCAGCCAGCCGAGCGTCGCGGCCACCGGACTATTCCCGCCCGGCGGACGGTTTCAGCAGGAAGCGCACCGACAGCAGCCCCAGCTCGTAGAGCAGGCACATGGGCACCGCCAGCATGACCATCGACAACAGGTCGGGCGGGGTGATGAACGCCGCGATGGCGAAGGCACCCACGATGGCGTAGCCGCGCCCCTTGCTGAGCTTCTCGGCATCCACCACGCCGATCGCGGCGAGGATCACCACAGCCACCGGCACCTCGAAGCACAGGCCGAAGGCAAAGAACATCAACATCACGAAATCGAGGTAGTGCGTGATGTCCGTCATCATCGCCACGCCGTCGGGCGTGACCGCGTTGAGGAACTTGAAGGCCGCCGGCATCACGACGAAATACGCGAAGGCGCAGCCGGCGTAGAACAGCACCAGCGCGGCGACGAGCAGCGGCTTGGCCAGGCGCTTCTCGTGCTTGTAGAGGCCGGGGCTCACGAAGGCCCAAAGCTGGTAGAGGATCATCGGCATGCTGATGAACAGCGCCACGAAAAACGCGAGCTTCAGCGGCGTGACGAACGGGCTGGCGACCTCGGTGGCGATCAGGTGCGCGCCTTGCGGCATGCGGTCGACCAGCGGCTTGGCCAGCTCGGCATAAAGGTGGTTCGCCACCGGCACGAGCGCCAGCAGCACCAGCAACAGCACCACGATCGCGCGCAGCAGGCGCGAGCGCAGCTCGATCAGGTGCGAGAACAACCCCGCTTCGAGGCCGTCGTCAGCGGACGGATCGGGCTCACGTGCGGTCATGCGGTTCAGTCCTGGGCGGCACGGGGTCGGGCGAAGGCACGACGGCGGGCGGGGTGCCGTCGGTTGCGGCGCGCGCGGCCTGGGTGTCGGTGAAGGTATCCCGCATGCGATCGCCGGTGCGGCGCATCTCATCGCCCGCGACGCGCAAGTCGTCCCGTACACCCTCGTGGGCGGAGCGCGCCTGCTCGGCGGTCTCACGCAACGTGCGACGAATCTCTTCCGCCTGGATTTCGCGCTCTACCTCGGAGCGCACGCTGTCCCAGCCGTTTCGCACGCGGCGCAGGAGCGCACCGGCCGTGCGCGCGGCGTGGGGGAGG
>CAJYHU010000068.1 GCA_913774655.1 uncultured Luteibacter sp.
CAACTTTTCAACGATGCGCTTGATGCCAAGCAACTGCGACGGCGAATCGTCGACGATCAGGATACGAGCCATTCACTTTCCCCCGGGACGCTGCCCGATGTGTCTTCTTGGTAGGGCACACCGGTGACGAAAAGTCGTCGCGCGATGCGCTTCTGGCGGAGTCATTCTACCGGCCGGCGTTATTGTCGCAACGGCGACTATCCTGCGGCCTCCAGGCGCACCACGGTGCGACCGAACGATCCACCGTCGAGCATGCCCTGGAACACCCCGGCGACCTCGTCCAGCCCCACCTCGCGGGTGCAGATGGCATTGAGGTGACGCGGGCGCCACTCGCCCGACAGGCGGCGCCATACCTCCTCGCGGATGTCGCGGGGGCTGCCGGCCGAGGCCACGCCCAGCACGCTCACGCCGCGGATGATGAAGGGCATCACGGTGGTGTGCAGTGCCGGGCTGCTGGCCAGCCCGCAGATGGCGGCGTTGCCATACGGCGCGATCAGTGGAAGGAAGCCCGCCAGGGTGTCACCACCGACGTTGTCGAGCAGGCCACCGTAGCGGGCGGAATCCATCGGCCGCCCGCTGAATGCAAGGGTGTGGCGATCGACGCATTCGCTGGCGCCGAGCGAGCGCAGCGCATCGAAACGGTCGGGTTTGCCGCTGATGGCGTGCACCTCGTAGCCGGCGCCGCTGAAGATGTCGATGGCCAGCATGCCCACGCCACCCGTGGCGCCCGTGATGGCGATGGGCCCCAGCGACGGCGTCTGGCGGTTGAAGCTCATGTGCAGCAGGGCGAGCGCGGCGGTGTAGCCGGCGGTGCCGATGATCATCGCCTCGCGCGTGGTCAGCGTGTCGGGCAGGGGAATCACGGTGGCCGACGGCAACCGCACGTACTCCGAATAGCCGCCGTCGATCGTCTCGGAGAGTCCGCTGCCGGTGGCCAGCACCGTGTCGCCTTCGCGAAACGCCGGGTCGCTGGACCGCACCACCGTGCCCGCCACGTCGATACCGCCGTTGAGCGGGAACTGGCGAAGGATCTTCCCCTTGCCGGTGCCGGCGAGCGCGTCCTTGTAGTTGACCGACGACCATTCGGCGCGGACGACGACCTCGCCCGGCGTCAGGGCGTCGAGGCCGATGGTCTGGATACCCGCGCGGTAGCCGGTGGTGTCCTGGTGGATGCGGAAGGCGCGAAACGGCTGCATGGCGTAGTCCTCTTCAGCGGTGACTGTCGATGGCGCTCGGGGTGATCCACTTCGGCGTATAGGCGGACTCATAGTGCTTCATCCAATGGAAGAGCGCGTCGATGTCGTCGCCGAACCAGACCTGGTCGCGCTGTTCGCGCTTGACGAAACCTTCGGCCACCATGTGATCCATGCTTGCGGACAGGCCCTTGTAGAACCCGAGTACGTCCAGATAGGCGCAGGGATAGGCATGCAGGCCGAGTTGGGCCCAGGTGAGCATTTCGAACATCTCGTCCATGGTGCCGAACCCTCCCGGCAGGGCGACGAAGGCATCGGCGAGTTCGTACATGCGCGTCTTGCGCTCATGCATGGTCTCCACCACCTGCAATTGGCTGAGGCCCGTGTGGGCCACTTCCTTTTCGACCAGCTGGCGGGGAATCACGCCGATCACCCGACCGCCGGCCGCGAGCACGGCATCGGCGACGGTGCCCATGAGGCCGACCTTGCCGCCGCCGTAGACGAGGGTGATGCCGTCCTGCGCCAGACGCATGCCGAAGGCCTTTGCCGCGTCGGTGTATTCAGCGCGCACACCGCTGCTGGAGCCGCAGTAGACGCAGAGGGTTTGGATGTTACGCATGGGGGACCTCGGGTGGTGTGCCTATGGGTGGAGGCGGGAGATGGGGAGTGGGGGCGTCATCCCGTCGAGCGCGTGAGTCGATCCCGATACGCTGCGCTCGCGCCGACGTTCACCGGGCGCTACCGCCTCCGTGATTGGGCCGTGCTTGCGCCCCCCACTTCCCATCCCCCGCCCCTTTACCCGCAAGCCAAAAAACACAAAGCCCGCCCATGCTCACGCACGGACGGGCTTTTGCCAACGGGCGATCAGTTGCCCTTGTGGATGGCGCGCTTGTCGACGGCGAGGGCCGCCTCGTGCACCACTTCGCTCAGCGCCGGGTGGGCGTGGACGATGCGGGCGAGGTCTTCGGAAGAGCCCTTGAACTCCATGGCCACCACGCACTCGTGGATCAGTTCGGACACCACCGGACCGACCATGTGCACGCCGAGGATCCGATCGGTTTCGGCGTGGGCGATCATCTTCACCTGGCCGATGCCCTCGTTCATCGCCACGGCACGGCCGTTGGCGGCGAACGGGAAAGCGCCGGTCTTGTACGGGATACCTTCTTCCTTGAGCTGCGCCTCGGTCTTGCCGACCCAGGCGATTTCCGGCTCGGTATAGATGACCCAGGGCACGGTGTCGAGGTTGACGTGTCCGGGCTTGCCCGCGATGAGTTCGGCAACCATCACGCCTTCCTCCGAGCCCTTGTGCGCCAGCATGGGGCCGCGCACGGCATCGCCGATCGCCCAGACGCCGTCGACGCCCGTGTGGTTGTGCGCATCGACTACGATGCGGCCACGCTCATCGAGCTTCACGCCCGTGTCGTCCGCGAGGAGGCCCGCCGTGTAGGCGCGGCGGCCCACGGCGACCAGCAGCTTGTCGACCACGAGGTTCTGCTCGGCGCCGTCCTTGTCGGTGTAGGCGACATGCACCTCGTCGCCCTTGACCTCGGCCTTGGTGACCTTGGCGTTCACCTTGATGTCGAGGCCCTGCTTGGCGAACTCGCGGGCCGCCATCTTGGCGATGTCCTGGTCGGCCACGGCGAGGAACGTCGGCAGGGCTTCGAGCACGGTCACTTCGGCGCCGAGACGCTTCCACACGCTGCCCAGCTCGAGGCCGATCACGCCGGCGCCGATCACGCCCATGCGCTTGGGCACGGCGGGCAGGTCGAGTGCGCCGGCGTTGTCGATGATGTGCTTGCCGTCGAACTTCGCGAACGGCAGCTCGATGGGCACCGAGCCGGACGCGAGGATGACGTTGGTGGCCGAAATCGTCTGGGTGCCGCCGTCGTTGCCGGTGATGTCGACCTGGTTGCCCTTGAGCAGCTTGCCCTTGCCGAAGTACGACGTGATCTTGTTCGCCTTGAACAGCATGGTCACGCCGCCGGTGAACTGCTTGACGATCTTGTCCTTGCGGCCGATGAACGTGGCGATGTCGATCTGCGGATTCTCGGCGGTGATGCCGTGATCCTTGAAGTTGTGCGTGAGGTTATGGAACTGCTTGGACGAATCCAGCAGCGCCTTGGACGGAATGCAGCCCACGTTGAGGCAGGTGCCGCCGAGGGCGGCCTTGCCGTCCTTGCCGACGAAGGCGTCGACCACGGCGGTCTTCAGGCCCAGCTGGGCGGCGCGGATCGCGGCCACATAGCCCGCGGGGCCGGCACCGATGACGATGACGTCGAACTTGTCGCTCATTTGCTTGCTCCGGTGAAACGGCGGTAATCGCTACCGCCTACATGGGGACGGCGACATGAAAACGGGAGTCTTTCGACTCCCGCCTTCACGATTGCCTGGTCGCCGGCCATTACAGGCCGAGCAGCATCCGCTGCGGGTTTTCCAGCTGGTTCTTGATGTCGACCAGGAACAGCACGGCATCGCGGCCGTCGATGATCCGGTGGTCGTACGACAGCGCCAGATACATCATCGGCGCGGCCACCACCTGGCCGTTTTCGACGACCGGGCGCTCCTTGATGGTGTGCATGCCGAGGATGGCGCTCTGCGGCGGGTTCACGATCGGCGTGGACAGCAGCGAACCGAAGGTGCCGCCGTTGGTGATGGTGAACGTGCCACCCTGGAGGTCGTCCAGGCCGAGCTTGCCGTCGCGGGCCTTCTTCGCGTAGCCGAGAATGCCCTTCTCGACGTCCGCGAAGGACATGTCCTGCGCGTCGCGCAGCACCGGGGTAACGAGGCCCTTGTCGGTCGATACGGCGATCGAGATGTCCTGGTAGCCGTGGTAGATGATGTCGCTGCCGTCGACCGACGCGTTGATCACCGGGTAGCGCTTGAGCGCTTCGGTGGCCGCCTTCACGAAGAAGCTCATGAAGCCCAGCTTCACGCCGTTGGCCTTCTCGAACTGCTCGCCCAGGCTCTTGCGCAGCTTCACCACCTCGGCGAGGTTCACTTCGTTGAACGAGGTGAGCATCGCGATCGAGTTCTTCGACTGCATCAGTCGCTCGGCGATGCGCGAGCGGATGCGCGTCATCGGCACGCGCTCTTCCGGGCGTGCGCCCGGCGTGGGCTTGGCGGCCGGTGCGGCGGCGGGGGCTGCGCCACCCTTGCCGGCGTTGACCAGGTCTTCTTTCGTCACGCGGCCGTCGCGGCCGGTGCCGGCGACCTTGGACGGGTCGATGTTGTCTTCCACCGCGACGCGGCGGCCGGCGGGGGAGAGTTCGTCGACGCCCTTCGGCGCGTCCTTGGCCTCGGCCTTCTCGGCCTTCGGCGCTTCGGCGGCGGCCGGGGCCGGGGCGGGCGCGGCGGCGCCTTCTTCGATGACGGCGATCACCTGCTGGCTGGTGACCGTGGCACCTTCCTCGAACTTGATCTCTTTCAGCACGCCGTCGATGGGGGCCGGTACTTCGAGAACGACCTTGTCGGTTTCCAGGTCGAGCAGGTTTTCGTCGCGCTTGACGGCGTCACCGGCCTTCTTGTGCCAGGTGGCGATGAGCGCGTCGGAGACCGACTCGGGCAGGACCGGGACTTTGACTTCGATGGACATGCTTGTCTTACTCCGCTGCGTGATCGGTGCCGACCGGCGCGACGAGCGCCTGTTCGACGAGCGCCGTCTGTTCGGCGATATGGGTGTTGAGGTGACCTGCGGCCGGCGACGGCGAGCGCGAACGGCCCGCATACGAGAGGCTCTGCTTGGCGTTGACGCAGGCCTGCAGGTGATGACGGATCTGGAACCAGGCGCCCTGGTTCATGGACTCTTCCTGGCACCACACCACTTCCTTCGCGGCGGGGTAGGTCTCCAGCTCGGCCGTGACTTCGGCGCGCGGGAACGGGTAGAGCTGTTCGACACGGACCACGGCCACGTCGCTGAGGCCGCGCTTTTCGGCGTCCTCGAGCAGGTCGTAGTAGACCTTGCCCGAGCAGAGCACCACGCGCTTGACCTTCTTGGCGGCGACGTCGCGATGCTCGCCGATGACCAGCTGGAAGCGGCCCCGGGCGAGTTCGTCGAGGCTGGACACGGCCAGCTTATGGCGCAGCAGCGACTTTGGCGTCATCACGATCAGCGGCTTGCGCACCGGACGCACGAGCTGGCGGCGGATCATGTGGAACGCCTGGGCTGGCGTGGTGGGCACGCACACCTGCATGTTGTCGAGCGCGCACAGCTGGAGGAAGCGCTCCAGGCGGGCTGACGAATGCTCCGGACCCTGGCCTTCGTAGCCGTGGGGCAGGAACAGGGCGAGGCCGCAGAGGCGGTCCCACTTGGCTTCGCCCGAGCTGATGAACTGGTCGATGACCACCTGGGCGCCGTTGGCGAAGTCGCCGAACTGGCCTTCCCATATCGTGAGCTGGTCCGGCGAGGTGGTGGCTTCGCCGTATTCGAAGGCCATGACGGCTTCTTCGGAGAGCAGCGAATCGATCACCTCCACGCGGGCGCCTTCGCGGACCTTCTGCAACGGCATGTAGGTGTCGTCGCTCTTCTGGTCGTGCAGCACCGCGTGGCGGTGGAAGAACGTGCCGCGACCGGCGTCCTGGCCCACGACGCGCAGGTCGTTGCCTTCAGCGATGAGCGTGCCGTAGGCGAGGTTCTCGGCGAAGCCCCAGTCGCCCGGCAGTTCGCCCGCGGCCATCTTGCGGCGGTCGTCGTAGATCTTCGCGACGCGCGGGTGCAGGGTGACGTCGGACGGGATGTCGAGGAGGGTGTCGAGCACCTTGCCCAGCGTCTCGCGCGGCACGCCGGTGTCGACGTCCATCGACAGCTTGTTGCCGCTGAAACGGGTCCAGTCGACGGCGATGTCGCGCTGCGGGTTCGGATCGATCGAGATCAGCGGCTCGCCTTTTTCGAGGCGGCCGCGGTAGTCGTCGAGCATGGTCTGGCCGGCGTCGGCACCGATGACGGATTCCTTGACCAACGCCTGCGCGTAGAGATCGCGCGTGGTCGGGCGCTTGCGGATCACCTGGTACATCAGCGGCTGCGTGGCCGCCGGTTCGTCGGCCTCGTTGTGGCCGTGACGCCGGTAGCAGACCAGGTCGATGACGACGTCTTTCTTGAAGCGGGTGCGGAACTCATAGGCCAGGCGGGTGACCTGGATCACCGCCTCGGGATCGTCGCCGTTAACGTGGAAAACCGGCGCATTGACCATCTTGGCGAGGTCGGTGCAGTAAAGCGTGGAGCGGGCGTCTTCGCGCGTGGAGGTGGTAAAGCCCACCTGGTTGTTGACCACCATGTGCAGTGTGCCGCCGATGGCGAAGCCACGGGCCTGCGACATCTGCATGAGCTCCATGTTGACGCCCTGGCCCGCGAAGGCGGCGTCGCCATGGATGATCACCGCCAATGATTTCTCGCGCGCGGTGTCGCGGCGGCGCATCTGGCGCGCGTGCACGGAGCCGGCGACGACCGGGTTGACGATTTCCAGGTGCGACGGGTTGAACGCCAGGGCCACGTGCACGCCGCCGTTCGGGGTCTTGACGTCGGCGGAGAAGCCCATGTGGTACTTCACGTCGCCGGTGTGGATCGGGCTGTCGTCGTGCTCGAACTTGCCCTCGAACTCGTTGAAGAGCTGCGACGGCGCCTTGCCGAGGATGTTGACCAGCACGTTGAGACGGCCGCGGTGGGCCATGCCGATCACGATTTCCTTGACGCCGTTGTCGCCGGCCGCACGCACGACGTCGTCGACCATCGGGATCAGGCTGTCGCCGCCCTCGAGCGAAAAGCGCTTCTGGCCGACGTACTTGGTGTGCAGGTAGCGCTCTAGGCCTTCGGCCGCGGTCAGCGCCTCGAGCACGCGGACTTTCTCCTCCTTCTTGAGGCCCGGCTTGCCGTCGGCCTTTTCGAGCCGCGAGTGGATCCAGGCGCGCTGCTCGTGGTCGGAGATGTACATGAATTCCGCGCCGACGGTGCCGGCGTAGATCGTCTTGAGCTTCGCGAGCAGGTCGCGAAGCTTCAGGCGCTGGCCGCCGCCGGCGAAGGTGCCGGCGTCGAACTCGGTATCGAGGTCGGCGTCGGACAGGCCGTGGAAGGCCAGGCCGAGGTCCGGCGCGTCGATGTCGGGTGCCGTCAGGCCGAGCGGGTCGAGCTGGGCGCCGAGGTGACCGCGCGACCGGTAGGCCGTGAGGAGGCGGAGCACACCGGCCTGCTTGCGCGCGTAGGCGTCGTCCACCGGCGCGGCGCTCGCGGCACCGCCGGCGCGGCGCTGTTTCTGCGCGGCCTCGATGCGGGCGATGGCGCTCGAATGCGGGACATCCCCCGCCTCGCGACCTTTCAACGACGTGAAATAGGAATCCCATTCGGCCGGGACGGAGCCAGGATCGGCCAGCCAGGCTTCGTAGACTTGCTCTACGTAATCGGCGTTTCCGCCGGCGAGTTGGGAGGATTCGGAAAACTCGCGGATCAGGTTTGCGCTCACGTCACCACCGGCAGACGGACAAGGGCGGGGTGTCGCGAAGACATGTGGGGTCATGCCCACGCGGCACTAAGAATCCGTTAATTATAGCCCCGTGGCGCGTTGCCGCGCCAACCCATTCGCGCCGGGCCCGATGGCCTCAGATCCCGAGTGGTCTTATCTCCCACGCGGGCTCCGCCCGCTCCCAGACTTCGTCGAAATACGCCGTCAGGCGAGAGGTCTGGCCGGGTTCGTCGAGGGCGCCTTCCGCCTCGAAGCGGGAGGCCACCGGCCTGAACAGAAACGCACCGGCCTCGTCGGTGAGGAACGCCGATCCGTAGCGCAGGTGCATCTCGTCGGTCGGGACGCGGATGGCGATCGCCGTCGGCAACCGCTGGGCCAGCGCGATCAGCCGGTGGCCATCGCGGTGCGCCCGGTTGGCGTCGTGGGTGAGGATACGGATGCGGGCCTGGCGACCGCTGGTGGCGAGGCGCCGCACTTCGGCCAGCGCGGCGTCGCTTTCGAGCAGTCCCGGCTCCAGTGACGGCACGTAAACGCAGACGCGGTGGTGTGCCTGCGCGAGCAGGCGGACATGGGCGGCCTCCAGCCCGGCACGGTCGTCGGCATCGAGCTGCGGCGGCACCCCGTCGCTCACCGGCGGCGGCCCTTGCGCACGGCCACCATCCCGTCGTTGACCAGGGCCAGCAGAAGCGCCTTTTCGACGGCACCGGGCGGGTGCTCGAATGCGACATCGCGTTCGGCCGCCAGGCGTTCGGCGAGGTCGACCGGGCAAGCATAGGCATGGCCGCTGACAAACAGGGTGGCGTCTTTGCGGCCACGGACCCAGGCCACCCGGGCATAAGGATGCCGAGTGACGCCCGCGCCGCCGTCGAGGGCCTTTTCCAGGGCGGCGAGCGTGGTGGGCTTGGGCGGTGCCACGGGTTCCTGCGCGCTGCGATAGCGGGTAATGAAGCGGCCGAACCAGTCGGCGAGCAGGTCGCGGTCGAGGGCGGCCGCGAAGGGCAGGGCCTGGCGGACGCGATTCAGCGCGGCGGCGTCGATCTCGCCCGCTCGCTTGGCCGGGGCGAGGTCTGGGTCGGTGTAGCGCAGCTCGTCAGGCATCCGCTCGGCGAGAAAGTCGGCGAGGTCGCCGGTCAGCTCGGCCTGCGAGGGCGCGCGCATGCCCACCGACAGGGTCATGCAGTTGCCGATGGCGACGCCGTCGTGG
>CAJYHU010000069.1 GCA_913774655.1 uncultured Luteibacter sp.
CATCACCGGCTCGGGCATCGAGGTGGGCGAGCGCATCAACATCCCCGACGAACTGATCCCCGCCGACGCGCGCGTGGAGATGGACGCCAAGACCGCGGCCGGCTATTTCACGCCCGGCGCGGTGCCCGATGCCGAGGAACTGAAGAAGGCCAAGGGCCGGGGACTGAACGAATGACGCAGGACATCTACGGCATCGACCCGGATCGCCCGACCCACAACCAGTCCGTGCGCGCCGCCGACGCGCGGGGCCATGTCGACCCGGCGGTGGAGTTCGTGCCCGACGCCACCCAGCCCGCCGCGGCGGCCGCCTACCTGCGCACCACCGACGCCATCCGCACGCGCGCAGCCGCCCTGCTGGCGCGCGCCCGGCGTGGTGAGTCGGCGTGGTTCCGCGTCGGTGACGCCAACGCGCTGGAAGACGCGGCGCGCGAGGTGGCCGAGGTCACGCGCGACCGCTACGACTGGGGCCCGATCCCGTACCACAGCCGCTGGCGCCATTTCGAGGCCGGCGGCGTCGACCGCCTCGCGCAGCTCGACGCCCTGCTCGAAGGTGCGACTCCGCGCGAACGGGCCAAGGCCCACATCGACCTGGTGGTGGTCAGCGTGCTGCTCGACGCCGGTGCCGGCCCCGACTGGCACTACACCGAGTCCGCGAGCGGCCAGCGCTTCTCGCGCTCCGAAGGGCTGGGCGTGGCCAGTTTCCACGCCTTCACGAGCGGCCTGTTCTCTTCCGACCCCGAACGGCCGCTGCAAGCCGACGCGGCCGGCCTGCGCGCCCTGGTGGGCGACCGACTGGCGCAGGCCTTCCAGGCCAGCGAGGCCAACCCGCTGGTGGGCCTCGCCGGCCGCACCATCCTGCTGCGCCGACTGGGCGAGGTGCTGGCGGAACAGCCCGAGGTCTTCGGCACCGCGGTGCAGCGCCCGGGCGGGCTGTTCGACATGCTGGTCTCTCCCGACGGCGCCGCCATCCCGCCCACCGCCGAGATCGAGGCGCACGGGATCCTCACGCAGTTGCTGATGTCGCTGTCCTCCATCTGGCCGGCGGCCAACCGCGTCGACAGCCTGGCCGCGGAGGGCAGCGACGTGCTGCCGGGCGGCGGCGACCCCGCCCTGGCGCTGGGCGACTGCTGGCGTCACAGCGCCGTGCAGGGCCCTGGGCTCACCAACGGCTGGATGCCTTTCCACAAGCTCTCGCAGTGGCTCACCTACTCGCTGATCGAACCTTTCGAATGGGCCGGCGTGCAGGTGCGCGGCATCGACCGCCTCACGGCCCTGCCCGAGTACCGCAACGGCGGCCTGCTGATCGACAGCGGTGTGCTCGTGCCGCAGGACCCCGCCTTTCTCGACAGGACCTGGCGCGTGGGCGACGAGTTCATCGTCGAGTGGCGCGCGCTCACGGTGGCACTGCTCGACGAGCTGGCACCGCTGGTGCGCAAGAACCTGCAGCGCGACGCGGCCGACATGCCCCTGGCCTGCGTGCTCGAGGGCGGCACCTGGGCCGCGGGCCGTGCCCTGGCCCAGCGCTTGCGTGGGGGCACGCCGCCGCTGAAGATCGAGAGCGACGGCACGGTCTTCTGAGGCACTGGCACACTCCGCCACCGCATGTGCAGAACAACGATTCTTCTCCGACACCCATGAGCAACGTCCACCTCGTCGACCACCCCCTCGTCCAGCACAAGCTCACGCTGATGCGCCGCAAGGACGCCTCCACCAACAGCTTCCGTCGGCTGCTCAACGAGCTCTCCACCCTGATGGCCTACGAGGTCACGCGCGACGTCGCGATGTCCGAGATCGACATCGAGACGCCGCTGGAGATGACCAAGGGCAAGGTGATCGACGGCAAGAAGCTGGTCTTCGTCTCCATCCTGCGCGCCGGCACCGGCATCCTGGACGGCATGCTCAACGTGGTGCCCGGTGCGCGCGTGGGCCATATCGGGCTGTACCGCGACCCGAAGACGCTGACCGCCGTGGAGTACTACTTCAAGATGCCCGGCGACATGCACGAGCGCGACATCGTGGTCGTCGACCCGATGCTGGCCACCGGCAACTCGGCCGTCGCGGCTGTCGAGCGCCTCAAGGAGTTGAGCCCGAAGTCGATCAAGTTCGTGTGCCTGCTGACCTGTCCCGAAGGCATCAAGACGATGCAGGAGGCGCATCCCGACGTGCCGATCTACACCGCCGCCATCGACCGCCAGCTCAACGAGCACGGGTACATCCTGCCGGGCCTGGGCGATGCGGGCGACCGCATCTTCGGCACGAAATGAGCCCACCCCCAGCCTGCGCGCACTGCGTGTCGCTCCGGCAACCCCCTGCGAGGGGGCACATCCAGCGGCCCGGCAGAGCCGGTTCCGCGGATGTTCCCGAACGGCCTGCTCCGCGGCCACCAGAACGTTCAACAAGTGACCGTATCAGTCCGCAGCCGGCACGGTTCCTGCGTGAGCAGCTATCCATTTCATAGCAAACGAGGAGAGATTCGATGATCCGTCGCCGTCCCCTGGTCCTGGGCGCCGCCGCCGCGGCCGCCACCCTGGCGCTGGGCCTGCCCCAGTTCGCGTTCGCGCAAAGCAAGCTCAAGGTGGCTGCCGTCTACACGGTGCCCTTCGAGCAGCAATGGGTGGGCCGCATCCACAAGGCGCTCAAGGCCGCCGAGGCCCGCGGCGAGATCGAATACAAGGCCACCGAGAACGTGGCCAACGCCGACTACGAGCGCGTCATGCGCGAATACGCCACGGCCGGCAACCAGCTCATCGTGGGCGAGGCCTTCGCCGTCGAGGCGGCAGCGCGCAAGGTGGCCAAGGACTTCCCCAAGACCATGTTCCTCATGGGCAGCTCGGGCAAGCCGCAGGCGCCGAACTTCAGCGTGTTCGACAACTACATCCAGGAGCCGGCCTACCTCACCGGCATGATCGCCGGCGGCATGACCAAGTCGAACAAGATCGGCATGGTCGGCGGCTTCCCGATCCCCGAGGTCAACCGGCTCATGAATGCCTTCATGGCGGGCGCGAAGGAAGTGAATCCCAAGGTCGAGTTCAGCGTGAGCTTCATCAACAGCTGGTTCGACCCGCCCAAGGCCAAGGAAGCCGCCTTCGCGATGGTCGACAAGGGCGCCGACATCCTCTATGCCGAGCGATTCGGCGTGAGCGACGCGGCCAAGGAGCGCAAGGTGCTGG
>CAJYHU010000070.1 GCA_913774655.1 uncultured Luteibacter sp.
GGCCGTAGATGCCCTGCAGGGTAAGGCCCTTGAAGATGACCTTGTCCCAGTCGATGCCCGCGCCGCGCGGCATGATGCCGAGCATGGCGATCTTGCCGCCGTGGTACATGCACTCGAGCATGTCGGCGAAGGCGCGCGGGTTGCCGCTCATTTCCAGGCCCACGTCGAAGCCCTCGATGTGGAGGTCTTTCACCACGTCTTTCAGCGACTGGTTGGCGACGTTCACCACGCGGGTGGCGCCCATGTCGGCGGCCAGCTTCAGGCGGTAGTCGTTGACGTCGGTCACCACCACGTTGCGAGCGCCCACGTGCTTGGCGATGCCGGCGGCGATGATGCCGATCGGACCGGCGCCGGTGATGAGCACGTCTTCGCCGATGAGGTCGAATTCCAGGGCGCAGTGTGCGGCGTTGCCGTAGGGGTCGAAGAACGCGGCCAGCTCGGACGGTACCGGGTCCGGAATCGGCCACAGGTTGGAGGCCGGCATGGCCATGTATTCGGCGAAGGCGCCGTCGCGGTTCACGCCGATGCCGAAGGTGTTGGGGCACAGGTGCTGACGGCCGGCGCGGCAATTGCGGCAGTGGCCGCAGACGATGTGACCTTCGGCCGACACGCGGTCGCCGACTTTGTAGCCGGTCACGCCGGGGCCGATCTCGGCGATGCGGCCGACGAACTCGTGGCCGATGACCAGGCCGGGCTTGATCGTGCGCTGCGACCATTCATCCCATTTGTGGATATGCAGGTCGGTACCGCAGATGGCGGTCTTCTCGATCTTGATCAGCACCTCGTTGGGGCCGACGGTCGGGACGGGGACGTCTTCCATCCAGATGCCCTGTTCGGGCTTGCGCTTGACCAGCGCCTTCATCGTCTGCTGCATGGCGGTTCGGGATTCCATGGGGAGGGGGCCGCGGAGCGGACCAAACCGCCATTATAGGCGCCCATGCCCCGCCGCTCTTGTGCGATGCGCCATTGCCAGCGGCGGGGCCGCCCTCTATGGTCCGCAAGGTTTTACGATGCGAAAGGGATACCCAAGACGATGCGAATCCGCACGATGATGCTCAGTGCCGCCATGGCGCTGGCGCTGGAAGCCCGGGCCGACGAAGGCATGTGGCTGCCCTCGCAGTTGCCCGACATTGAGAAGAATCTGAAGGCGGCGGGGTTCCGCGGCAAGGCCGGCGACCTCGCCGACCTGACCCGCGCGCCTTTGAACGCCGTGGTGCGGGTCGGCGGTGGCACCGGCTCGTTCGTCTCGGCCGACGGCCTCGTGGTGACCAACCATCACGTGGCCTTTGGCGTCATCCAGTACAACTCCCGTCCCGACCGCGACCTGATCACCGACGGCTACGTCGCCGCCGATCGCGCCGCCGAGTTGCCGGCCAACCCGGATTACCGCCTGCGCGTCACCGTCGGCTTCGACAAGGTGACCGAACGCATCCTTGCTGGCGCCAGGGGCAAGACGGGCAAGGCGTATTACGACGCCGTCGACGCCGCCAGCAAGGCGCTGGTCGCCGAATGCGAGAAAGAGCCCGGCATCCGATGCAGCGTGGCGAACATGTTCTACGGGCGCGATTTCTACCTGGTGAAGCAGCTCGAACTGCGCGACGTGCGCCTGGTCTACGCGCCGCCGCGCGCCATCGGCAACTACGGCGATGAGGTCGACAATTTCGTCTGGCCCCGCCACGCGGGCGACTTCACCATCCTGCGCGCCTACGTCGGCCCCGACGGCAAGCCGGCCGATTACTCGCCGCAGAACACGCCCTATCGTCCGCCGTCGCACCTGAAGCTGGCGAGTGAGGGCGTGGCCGAAGGCGACTTCGTGATGCTGGCCGGCTATCCGGGTATCACCTACCGCCACCGCACGGCGGCCGAATTCGCCGACCAGATCCAATGGCGCCTGCCGACCTCGGTGGCCGTGCTGACCGACCTGCAGAACGTCATCGAAACCCAGGGCAAGGCCGACAAGGATGCGGGCATTCGCTATGCCTCGCAGTTGCAGTCGCTGAAGAACGGGATCAAGCGCTTCAGCGGCGAACTCCAAGGCCTGCAACGCAGTGATGCCGTCGCCGTGCGCCGAGAGGACGAGGTCGCCATGCTCGCCTGGCTGGCGACGCGACCCGAGGCGAAGACGCTCACCCCCGACATCGACGCGGTCAAGGCGCTGATTGCACAGGGCCGCGATACGCGTGACCGCGACCTGTTGCTCGGCCTGCTCGCATCGCAGACGCAACTGATGCGTGGTGTGCTTGCCCTGGATCGTCTGGCAGTCGAACGGGCAAAACCCGACGCCGAACGCGAATCGGGCTACCAGCAGCGCGACGAGGAGCTGATCCGCAGCCAGTTGAAGCAGGTCCAGCGCCGTTACGATCCGAAGGTCGAAAAAGCGCTGGTCACCTCGCTGCTGCTGCGCTACCAGAAACTCCCCAAGGCTCAGCACCTGCCGGAAGTGGACGCGGTGTTCGGTCTCACGCCCGCCGAACTGGCCAAGTCGCTGGACCGGATCTACGCGGCCACGGCGTTCGGCGACGAAGCCGCGCGCCTGCGGTTCTTCGACGCCACACCCGCTGAGGTCGGCAAGAGCGACGACGCCCTGCTCGTCGCCGCGCGCACCCTGCGGCCGGCCCTGCTGCGCATGGAAGAAGAGCGCAAGGTGCGCGAGGGTGACCTGCTGCGCCTGCGTCCCGCGTATATCCAGGCGTTGATCGCCTATCGCGAAAAACAGGGCAGGGCGGTCTACCCCGACGCCAATTCCACCTTGCGGGTCAGCTACGGCAAGGTCACCCCGCTGGTCGCCCGCGATGCGGTGGCCTACGCGCCGGTGACCACGGTCAAGGGCATCGTCGAGAAGAACACCGGCACGATCCCGTTCGATGCGCCCAAACCCCTGCTCGACGCCATCCGCAAGGGTGACTTCGCAGGCTACGCCGATCCATCCACGGGTGAGATGCCGGTCGATTTCCTGAGCAACCTCGATACGACGGGCGGCAACTCGGGGTCGCCCGTGCTTAACGCCAAGGGCGAACTCGTCGGGCTCAACTTCGACAGCAACTGGGAGGCCGTCAGCGCCAGCTGGATGTACGACCCCCGTTACAAGCGCGCCATCCACGTCGACATGCGCTACATGCGCTGGCTGATGGACAAGGTGTACCCGTCGCCCTCGCTGTTGACGGAGTTGGGCGTGGCGCCGCGTTGAGCCGCCGGGTTATCCACACGGCATGTGGATACGCCCTGCACAAGCCTGTGGACAAGTCCGACGCCTCCAACGGTGACGGGTACTTGGGTTGCCGTGGTTAAGCATTGACCACACCTCCCGTGGCACCGTCCCGCGCCGGTGTCGCGGGACGGTCGCGACACCGACGACCGCTGGCTGGGTTACCCGTGCGCCCGCGTTTTCATTCCGTTGGTCGATGTCCGAAGACTCCCGCCCCCTCGCCATCTTCTTGATGGGCCCGACCGCCTCGGGCAAGACGGCGCTTGCCTGTGCGCTGGCAGACCGTTTTCCCGTGGGCCTGGTCAGCGTCGACTCCGCCCTGGTCTACCGGGGCCTCGATATCGGCTCGGCCAAGCCCGACGCGGCCACGCTCGAACGCTATCCCCATGCGCTGATCGACATACGCGATCCGTCCCAACCGTATTCGGCCGCCGATTTCGCGACCGATGCCCGCGAGGCGATGCAGCGAGTCACCCGGGCGGGGCGCGTGCCGCTGCTGGTCGGTGGCACCGGGCTGTATTTCCGGGCGCTCCAGCGCGGTCTTTCCGCCTTGCCCGAAGCCGATCCGGCCGTGCGCGAGCGTCTGGCCGCCGAGGCGGCCCGGGTGGGCTGGACGGCGCTTCACGCGCGCATGGCCGCGGCTGACCCGCAGGCCGGCGAGCGCATCCGGCCCGGCGACGCGCAGCGCATCCAGCGCGCGCTCGAGGTCATGGAACTCACCGGGCGGCCCATCAGCGAGTTGCAGAGCCAGCCGCGCGAGCCGTTTCCGTGGCGAGTGCTCAAGCTGGCACTGTTACCCGCCGACCGGGCGACGCTGCACGCCCGTATCGCCATGCGTTTCGAGCAGATGGTCACCGACGGCCTGCTCGACGAGGTGCGGCGCCTGCGGGCCCGCGGCGACCTGCACCCAGACCTTCCCGCGATCCGCGCCGTAGGCTACCGTCAGGCCTGGGCGTTCCTCGACGGTGAGGGGAGCGCCGCGGACTTCCGCGATCGTGGTATCTATGCCACCCGGCAACTCGCCAAGCGCCAGGTCACCTGGTTGCGAAGCGAGTACGACGCGCGGACGTTCGACCCCGACCGGGGCGATCCACTGCCGATGGCGGCGACGGCGCTGGAGCTCTTCCTCCGGATGCCGACAACGTCACGTCAGGCGCTTCCAGACCGGATTTAAATGCAGTTAAGATTCAAGACACTTGGGCCGGGGCGCCGAAAGGCGTTTTTTTACCCGGGACCCGCACGATAGGCGTAGGGGAGAGAAGAAGAATGTCCAAAGGGCAGTCGTTGCAGGATCCGTTTCTGAATGCGTTGCGTCGCGAGCGCGTGCCGGTCGCCATCTACCTGGTGAACGGCATCAAGCTGCAGGGCACCATCGAGTCGTTCGACCAGTTCGTGGTGTTGCTGCGCAACCAGGTCAGCCAGATGGTGTACAAGCACGCCATCTCCACCGTGGTGCCGAGCCGCAACGTCCGCGTTGGGGGCCACGAGAACCACGGCGACGCGCCGTCGGGCGATGCCGAGGGTTGATGGGCTCCGGGCCGGCACCCATGTGAAGGGGTGGGCGCGAGCATGTCGCAGGCGCCCACCCCTCATGAGGTCAATTCCCTAAGTGTTCGATAGACAAAAGAAAGGCGATCGCGCCGTGCTGGTGCTGCCGCATTCGCGCGGCGAAGGCGACGCCATTCGCCGCGGCGAGGAATTCGCCGAACTGGTGAGCTCGGCGGGTGCCGAGATCCTCGCGAGCATCCCCGCACGCGTGGAAAACCCCAATCCCCGTTTTTACATCGGCAGCGGCAAGGCTGACGAGGTCGCCGAGGCCGTGCGCGCCCTCGAGGCCGACCTCGTGCTCGTCGACCACGAGCTCAGCCCGGTGCAGGAGCGCAACCTCGAAAAGCACCTGAAGACCCGCGTGGTCGACCGCGCCGGCCTGATTCTCGACATCTTCGCCCAGCGCGCCCGCTCCCACGAAGGCAAGCTCGAAGTGGAACTCGCCCAGCTCAAGCACGTGGCGACGCGCCTGGTTCGTGGCTGGACGCACCTGGACGCCCAGCGTGGCGGCGCCATCGGCAACCGCGGCCCCGGCGAAACCCAGCTCGAAACCGACCGCCGCTTGCTCGCCGAGCGCGTGAAGATGCTCACGCGCCGGCTCGAAAAGGTGCAGGTGCAGCGCGACCAGCAGCGCCGGGCCCGCCTGCGCAACACCGTGCCGCGGGTAGCCCTCGTCGGCTATACCAACGCCGGCAAGTCCACCCTGTTCAACGCCCTGACCACCGGCGGTGTCTATGCGGCCGACCAGTTGTTCGCCACGCTCGACCCCACGGTGCGCAAGGTCGACGGCCTGTCGTGCGGTCCGGCCGTGATCGCCGACACCGTCGGGTTCATCCGCGAGCTGCCCCACGACCTGGTTGCCGCGTTCCGCGCCACGCTGGCCGAAGCGCGCGACGCCGACCTGCTCATCCATGTCAGCGACGCCGCCGACGAGGAGCGCGAGCTGCTGCGCCGTGTCGTCGACGAGGTGCTTGAGGAGATCGGCGCGGGCGACGTCCCGCAGCTCTCGGTCATGAACAAGATCGACCTCATCGACGACCTCGCGCCGAGAGTCGACCGTGGCGACGACGGCAAGCCCGTGCGGGTCTGGTTGTCCGCCCAGGCGGGCCAGGGCCTGGACGGCCTGCGCGAAGCCCTGGGTGAACTCCTCGGCGGCGAGCGCATCCGGGCGGACATTGAGCTTCCTCTCACGGCGGGGCGTCTGCATGCCCGTCTGAAGGCGGCCGGCGCCATCGCCAGCGAGGCCATCGACGAACATGGCTGGCACCTTGGCATCGATGCCCCGCGCGCCGTACTGGCGCCGCTGCTGGGTGACGACGTCCACGCCGGTTCGTTGCGCGACCTGATCGAACCGGCGCCGGCCGATTTCTGATCGCCGGACCGGTCTGGTAGAATTCACGGCGTTTGCGTGCCGATCCGGCGCGACGCCGGGTCGTTTGGCCGGGCGTTCGCCACCCCGTGCCGGATCCACTTCATGGCTTGTCAGCCGCCCACCCCTCCGGTCCCCGAAGGAGACTGTCGCCCATGGCTTGGAACGAACCCGGTAACGGCCAGAAGGATCCCTGGAACCGCAACCGGCCAGGCGGGCGCAAGCCCGACCTCGACGGCGCGCTGAAGAACCTCAAGGCGCGGTTCGGTCGCTTCGGCGCCGGTAGCGGCGGCGCGCTGGCCGTCGTCGGCGTCTTCGTCGTGGCGTGGTTGCTCGTGTCGAGCTACACGGTGATCGACGCCCGCCAGGTCGGCGTGGTACTGCGCTTCGGCCAGTTCTCGCGCATCCTGCCGCCCGGCTTCCACCTCAAGGCGCCAAGCCCGATCGAGACCGTGACCAAGGTCGAGACGACGCAGGTCCGATCGATCTCCGACAACGTCTCGATGCTCACCCGGGACGAGAACATCATCGCGATCGACTTCAACGTGCAGTACCAGGTCTCCGACGCACGGAAGTTCCTCTACGCCAACGCCGACGTCGAGAACGGCACCATACCGAACGCCGCCGAGGCCGCCGTGCGCTCGGTGGTGGGCGCCAACGTGATGGACAACATCCTCACCACCCCGGGCACCGACACCCCCGCGCCCGACCAGGCACCGGTCGCCGGCGTCGCCCCGCAGGCGAAGGAAACCCTGCAACAGCAGACGCGCGACATCCTCCAGGCGACGCTCGACAAGTACGACGCGGGCGTCACGGTGACCGGCGTGAGCTTCCAGAACGTCGCGCCGCCCAAGGAGGTCAAGGACGCCTTCGACGACGTCAACGCCGCGCGCGAAGACAAGCAGAGCGAAGAGAACAAGGCCCGCGCCTACGAGAGCCAGGTGGTCCCCGTGGCCCGTGGCGAAGCCGCCCGTATCGCCGCCGAGGCCGACGCCTATCGTGTGGAGCGTATCGCGCGCGCCAACGGCGATGCCGAGCGCTTCAACCTGCTCCTCAAGGAATACCGCGCGGCGCCGGACGTCACCCGCCGTCGCCTCTGGCTCGAAACCGTCGAAGACGTCATGGCCGGCAATCCGAAGATCATCGACGGCAGCGGCGGCAAGAACATCATCCAGCTGCCCGTGGATAGCGGCCCCAACGCGAGCGTACGTAACGTGCCCGGCGTGGGCACCGTCGTGCAGTCCGCCACCACCGAGCCGGCCACGCAGGGGAACGCCCAGTGAAGATCTTTTCCGGCCTCATCGTCGTCGCCGTCGTGCTGCTCGCCTTCAACAGCATGTTCGTGGTGAAGGAGGGCGAGAATGCGCTGCTGCTGCAGTTTGGCCGCATCGTACGCGCCGATTACCAGCCCGGCCTGCACGTCAAGCTGCCGGTGGTGCAGCAGGTGATGCGTTTCGACAACCGCATCCTTGGTCTGGACGCGCAACCGGAGCGGTATTTCACGCTCGAGAAGAAGAGCGTCAACGTCGATTTCTACGTGAAGTGGCGCATCGCCGACAACGCCGCGTATTACCGCGCCACGTCCGGCGAAGAAACCCAGGCCATCCAGCGCCTCACCCCCATCGTGAAGGACGCCCTGCGCTTCGAGTTCAACGCCCGGCCGCTCGAAGACCTGATCGCTGGCGGCCGCAAGGACATCACCGAGCGCGTGCGCCAGCAGACCGACGCCGTGGCCCGCAAGACGCTCGGCATCGCGGTGGTCGACGTGCGGATCAAGCGCATCGACCTGCCCGACGAGGTCAGCGGATCGGTCTACAAGCGCATGCGCGCCGAGCGCCTGCAACTGGCGAACGAACTGCGCTACACGGGCCAGGAGAGCGCCGAGACGATCCGTGCCGATGCCGACCGGCAGAAGCTGGTGTTGCTGGCCGACGCCAATCGCGACGCCACCAAGGTAAAGGGTGACGGCGACGCGCAGGCGGCCGCCATCTACGCCCAGGCCTACAGCCAGGATCCGGAATTCTTCTCGTTCTATCGGAGCCTCGCCGCCTACCGCAAGGCGTTTGGCGACGGCAAGGGCGTGTTCGTGCTCAAGCCGGATTCCGAATTCCTCCGTTACCTCAACGACGGCCCCGGTCGTCCGCGCTAAAACCATCTCCACATCGTCTAGAGAGAGCAACAGCATCATGGGCAAGTCAGTAGTCATCCTCGGCGCGCAATGGGGCGACGAAGGCAAGGGCAAGATCGTCGATCTGCTCACCGAACGCGTCGGCGCCGTGGCACGCTTCCAGGGCGGCCACAACGCCGGGCACACGCTGGTGATCAAGGGCAAGAAGACCGTCCTGCACCTGATCCCCTCGGGCATCCTGCGCGACGATGCGCTCTGCCTGATCGGCAACGGCGTGGTGCTTTCGCCGGCCGCGCTGATGAGCGAGATCGCCGAGCTCGAAGCGCAGAACGTCGACGTGCGCGCGCGCCTGAAGATCTCGCCGGCCACGCCGCTGATCATGCCGTACCACATCGCCGTCGATAAGGCGCGCGAAGTGGCGTCTGGTGCCAAGGCCATCGGCACCACCGGCCGCGGCATCGGCCCGGCCTACGAAGACAAGGTCGCACGCCGTTCCATCCGCGTCGCCGACCTGATGTATCCGCACGAGTTGCCGGAGAAGGTGAAGGCCGCCGTCGAATACCACAACTTCGTGCTCACCGAGTGGCTCAAGGCCGAGCCGGTCGATTACCAGACCGTGCTCGACGAGGCCCTGACCTGGGGCGAATATCTCAAGCCCATGGTGGACGACGTCGCCACGATCCTGCACGACGTGCGCCGCGACGGCGGCAACATCCTGTTCGAAGGTGCCCAGGGCGCCCTGCTCGACATCGACCACGGTACCTACCCGTACGTCACCTCGTCGAACACCACGGTCGGCGGCGCCTTGGCCGGCACCGGCGTGGGCGCGCGCGACATCGACTACGTGCTGGGCATCTGCAAGGCCTACGCGACGCGCGTCGGTGGCGGTCCGTTCCCCACCGAGCTCAACGACGAGATGGGTGAGCTCCTGCGCAAGAAGGGCAACGAGTTCGGCGCCAGCACGGGTCGTCCGCGCCGCTGCGGCTGGATCGACCTCGTCGCGCTCAAGCGCGCCGTGCAGATCAACGGCATCGACGGCCTGGCCATCACCAAGCTCGACGTGCTCGACGGCCTGGGCACCATCAAGGTCTGCATTGCGTACGAATACCGCGGCAAGCGCCGTGAACTCGCGCCGCTGGACGCCGACGGCTGGGCGGAGTGCAAGCCGGTGTACCTCGAGTTCCCGGGTTGGGACGAATCCACGGCGGGCATCCGCGACTGGAACAAGCTGCCCCCGGCTGCCCGCGCCTACCTGCGCGCGGTGGAAGAACTCTCCGGCTGCAAGCTGGCGCTCGTGGCGACGGGCGCCGATCGCGACGACACCATCGTGCTCGACGACCCGTTCGGCGGCGACCACGGCGGCTGATCCACCCGCGTGAACAAAAAAACGCCAGCCCTCGGGCTGGCGTTTTTTTTGGTTCGCCACGGAAGTCCGGGGACCTTCCCAGCGATCGACCTTATGGCCCGGTGGATGGTTCGGTCCCGCGAGTCGTGGCGCTGTGGTGACCTTGTAGCGCCAGAGCGTTGCGCCTGGGCGTTTCGTGGGAGAGCTTGGCGTACACCCTCGCTGCTCGGGCAGTCCTCCGCGTTCGACAGGGAAGGCCGCTGACGCGGCCCATGTATTTCATTGGCCTGCGGCCGCTCTCTTGTGCGGAACTCGCCTCGAGGGTGGACACCAAGGTCTCTTCCGAGCGGTGAGGTCGGGTGATAGGAGAGCGGTAGGCGCTCGATGACTGATCTGCGCAAGCGCTGCGTGATATGTGAAACGCCAA
>CAJYHU010000071.1 GCA_913774655.1 uncultured Luteibacter sp.
CGCACCGGGCCCGCGCTCACCGCCAACGCGTGGGTGAAGGCAACGATGCCGCCTTTGCTCGCCGCGTAGGCTTCGGTATCCGGCTCGGACTGATGGGCACGCGACGAGGCGATGTTCACGATGGCGCCGCCGGTCTTCTTCAATTCCGGCAGCGCGTGCTTCGAACACAGGAACACGCCGCCGAGGTTGGTGTCGAGGCGACGCTTCCACTCCGCCCAGCTGAGCTTTTCCAGGGGGCCGTTGACCGGCCCCGCGATACCGGCGTTGTTCACGAGGCCATCGATCCGTCCGAGCCGATGGCGGGCGGTATCGACGAAGCGCTTCACGCTGGCTTCCCTGGAGACGTCGAGCACGAGGAAGGTCGCGCGCTCGCCCACGTTCCATTCGTCCAGGCACGCCCTGCCCGCTTCCGCGTCGAGATCGCCGATGGCGACGCTGCCGCCGGCCGCCAGCACGGCCTCCGCGATACCTTTGCCGATGCCTTGCGCGCCTCCGGTGATGAGCACGACCTTGCCGGGCCATTCGCTGGCGGCGGGGGCGGGAACGGGCGAGGCGTGCTTGGGCGCGACCATGGTCATGTCCTTCGGTAGGCGTCCTCCCGATCGTCCCCGTCCCGTCGTGCAGGCGGCGTCATCCCGGGGACAGGACGGGCCGCGTCGCGTTAGGCTGGATAATCCCACCCCACCGTGGAGCCACCATGCAACCGATTCCCACGGGCCTCATCGGCTACGGCACGGCCGGTGCCTTCTTCCATGCGCCGCTCATCGCCGCGGCCGAGGGCCTTCGCCTGGCCGCCATCGGCAGCCGGCGCCGCGACGACATCCGCCGCGACTTTCCCGAAGCGCGCGCCTATGACGATCCGCGCGACCTGATCGCTGACCCCGCGATCGAACTGGTGGTCATCGCGACGCCGAACGACAGCCACGCGTCGCTCGCCCACGCCGCGCTGGAGGCCGGCAAGCACGTGGTGGTCGACAAGCCGTTCACGCTCGACGCCGCCAGCGCCGATGCCTTGATCGACCTCGCCCGACGACGCGGGCGAACGCTCTCGGTGTTCCAGAACCGTCGATGGGACAACGATTTCCTTACCGTGCGTCGCCTGGTGGACGACGGGCGGCTCGGCGAGGTGGCGTATTACGAGGCCCATTTCGACCGTTTCCGTCCCGAGATCAAGCCTGGCTGGCGCGAAAGCGAGACGCCCGGTGCCGGCCTGCTCTACGACCTCGGCGCGCACCTGATCGACCAGGCGCTGGTGCTGTTCGGCATGCCGTTGGCCGTCACCGCCGACGTGACGCGCCAGCGCGCGGGCGCTCGCGCCGACGACTACATGCATCTGGTGCTCGATTACGGACGCCGCCGCGCGGTGCTGCACGCCGCCATGCTCGTGCGCGATCCCGGCCCCGCTACCTGGTGCACGGCGACGGCGGCAGCTTCGTGAAATACGGCATCGACGGACAGGAAGCCGCGTTGCGCGAGGGACGTCGTCCGGGCGGGAGAGGCTGGGGCGAGGACGACCCGGTACGCTTCGGTCGCTTCACCGATATCGACGGCAGCGTAAGCATCATCGACACGCTGCCGGGCCGCTACACGGCGTATTACGACGGCGTGGCGGCGGCGATCCGCGACGACGCGCCGGTGCCGGTGGATCCGCGCGAGGCGCGTGACGTGATCCGGGTTATCGAGGCCGCACAGGTGTCCGCGCGTGAACGACGCACGGTGGTGTTCTGATCAGCCCGTGGCCACGGGCCGCGCACGGTCGCTGACCCATCCCGACCACGAGGGCGCGTAAAGGCGCGAACCGCACAGTCCGGCATATTCCATGGCGAGCAGGTTGTGGGTGGCGGTAACGCCGGAACCGCACATGTGCACGACGGTGTCCGCCGGCTGCGCACCGAGCAGCGCCGTAAAGTCGCGGCGCAGCGCTTCAGGCGAGCGAAAGAAGCCGTCCTTGAGGTTATCGCTGAACGGACGGTTGCGCGCGCCGGGCACGTGCCCGGCGACGGGATCGAGCGGCTCGACCTCGCCGCGATAGCGCTCGGGGGCGCGGGCGTCGAGCAACACGATGCGATGTGCCCCCACCTCCTGCAGGAGAATGTCGGTGGTCACGGTGCCATCCGTGTCGAAACACGCGCGTACGGCAGTCGGCGTCCGCAACGGCACCTCGTCGCTCACCGGTAACCCCGCCGCGCTCCACGCGGCCCAGCCACCGTCCAGCACGGCGACGTTATCAAGGCCGGCCAGTCGCGCCAGCCACCAGAAGCGGGCGGCCGCCAAGGCACCGCCCGCCGCGTCGTAAGCGATCACCTGGAGATCGGGCCGGAATCCGATTCGCGACAGGAAAGCCTCGAACGCCGCGCGCTCGGGCAAGGGATGGCGCCCGCGTCCGTTCGGCGGCGTCAGCATGTCGGACAGATCGCGATCCAGATCCGCGCGCACCGCGCCGGGGAGATGGGATAGCGCGTAGTCGCGATCACCCCTGCCCGGATCGGCCAGGTCGAAGCGGCAGTCGACGAACAGCACGTCGGCCGGACGGAAGTTGGCGGCGGATGCCGTGTCGATAACCGTGCGCGATATCAGCATGACGAACCCATCCGCTTGATCAGGTTTAGGAGAATCGCCGCGGTAACGCCCCAGATGCGGTACCCCGCGTGCAGGAACTCGACCATGTCGCGACGATGGCCACGGAAATCCATGGTGTAGCGGCGCAGGTTCGCCGGGTCGAGGAAGAACGCGAACGGCACCTCGAACACTTCGGCCACCTCGCCCGGATCGGGCTTGAGCGACGCGTCGGCCGCCACGCGAGCAACGACGGGCGTCACCGTGAAGCCGCTGATCGTCTCGAACGCGTCGAGGTAACCCAATGGCGTCACGTGATCGGCCGCCAGGCCGATCTCTTCGTGGCTTTCGCGCAGGGCCGTGGCCACCGCGTCGCGATCGTCGGGCTCCACGCGCCCGCCCGGAAACGCCACTTGTCCTGCGTGCTGCTGGAGCGTGTCGGTGCGCAGGGTGAGCAGTACGTTCTGCTGGCGATCGTCGCGGATGCCGATGAGCACCGCCGCGCGACGCCGGGGGCCGTCGCCGATCAGCTGGGCCATGTCGGCGTGGTTCCAGCCCCTGGGGCCCGGTGGGGCCTCCAGCGGGAGCAAGGCACCGTGCAGCCGGGCGAGCAGCTCATCCATCAGCCGGCCTGCCGGTGGGGCAGCAACTCGTCCATGATCCACCGCTTCTGCCGGTCGTCGAGCGTGGACCAACGGGCGATTTCGTCGAGCGTGCGAAGGCACCCTTCGCACAGACCGCGCGCGTTGATGCGGCATACGCCGATGCAGGGAGTCAGGGGACGCTGGGAGGAGACGGTGACCATGCCACCCATCATTCTAGCGCGCCGGCGGCGGGGCCGCTGCCGGCCGGTCTCACGGACGAACGTCGACCAGCTCGATATCGAACACCAAAGCCTCGTTCGGCCCGATACGCGGCAGTTCGCCTCGCTCGCCGTAGGCCAGCGCCGGCGGGATCACCACCTTCCACTTGTCGCCCACGCGCATGCGCGGGATGACATCCTGCCAGCCGGGGATGACCCGGTTGACGGTGAACGTCACAGGCTTGCCGTGGGCGTAGGAGCTGTCGAATTCCGTGCCGTCGATGAGCGCACCGCGATAATTCACCACGACCGTGCTGGTGAGCTGGGCCTGGGCGCCGTTGCCCTTGCTGATCACCGCGTACTGGATGCCCGACGGCAGCGTGACGACGCCGGGACGCTTGCGGTTGCTGGCGAGGAAGTCGGCGCTGCGCTTCGCGTTGGCCGCGGCCACGCGGCGGAATTCCACCATGGAGTCGCGCTGCACCTTCGCGTCGAAGTTCACCAGCTGCTGCTGCATGACCTCGATGGGCACGCCGGGAGGCCGCTTGGCGTAGCCATCCTGCAGGGCCTTCACAAGCACGGCGATATCGACATCGGGCTGGGCGCTGTTGGCGAACTGGGTGCCGATCTGGTAACCGATGGCGTAGGACAGCTTGGACTTGTCGATGACCGGCGCGCCGGACGATGGTGCGCCGGGTGCCGACTGCGCATGCGCGGCCCCGCCGCCCAGGACGAGCGACGCAAGGGCGATGGCGAGGTAACGCGAGCGTGACATCCCGTTCTCCGTGGATCCGGACGTTCTGGCGAGGCTGAGGATAGTCCATCGGCCGCTCGTCCGCCCAATGGCTCTCAGACGCCGACAAGGGGTAAAGGTTCCCCTGATACCATCACGGACCTTATCCCACGCCAGGACGCACACCATGGCCTTCCGCAACGTCACCACGTCCGATCGCGGCGCCGTCCGCACCCTCACCGTCAACCGCCCGGACAAGCTCAACGCGCTCAACCGCGAAACCATCGGTGAACTGACCCTGGCCTTCCGCCAGGCGGCGCAGGACGACGCGGTGCGCGTGGTGGTGCTGGCCGGCGCGGGCGACAAGGCGTTCGTGGCCGGCGCCGACATCTCTGAGATGACCGCCTGGTCGCCGACCCGGGCGCAGGCCGCCTCGCGCGCCGGCCAGGAGCTCATGCTCACCATCGAACGCCTGGGCAAGCCGGTGCTGGCGAAGATCCAGGGCTATGCGCTCGGTGGCGGCATGGAGCTGGCGATGGCCTGTCACCTGCGCGTCGCGAGCGACAGGGCCAAGTTCGGCCAGCCGGAGATCGGTCTGGGCCTGATCCCCGGTTTCGGCGGCACCCAGCGCCTGACCCGGCTGGCCGGCCGTGGGGCGGCGCTGGAACTGTGCCTGCTCGGCCATCAGATCGACGCCGCCCGCGCGGAGCGCCTTGGCGTGGTGACCCGCGTGGTGCCCGCCGACGAACTCGATGCCACGGTCGACGGGATGGCCGATCAACTCGCCGCGGCCGCGCCCCTGGCGCTGAAGGGTATCCTCGACGCCGTGATCGAGGGCGCCGAATGCGCGATCGACCAGGGCCTCGCCTTCGAGACGCAGGGCTTCGCCATCGCGTTTTCCACCGACGACATGCGCGAGGGCACCGGCGCGTTCCTTGAGCGGCGCAAGCCGAGCTTCAAGGGCAGCTGACGCGTTTCCAGTCGCGGCCGCGCCGGCTCTGCCACGGAGGGGGGAGCCGATCGCATCGGCGATGCCGGCGCCAGCCGGCATCGCACGCCACGCCCACCGGCACGAGGGTCGCGCCGCCCTACCGCGCTACACCGGCATCAATGGGCCGCCGCGCGGTAGGTCAGTTCTCCCGCCTCCACACGCACGTCGAGCCGGTTCTCCGGCGGTGCCAGCTGACAGGTGGCATACGGCGTGAACGCGCACGGCGGATTCCGCGCTTCGTTGAAATCGAGCACGAGCTGGCCGTTCTCCGGCAACCCGGTGTCGAGGAAACGCCCCGCCCCGTAGGTCTCTTTTCCGCCGGTGAGATCGCCGAAGACGAAGAACAGCGCATCGGGCGTCTCGTGGTACGGATACAGCTCGTACGTACGCCCTTCACGGGTAAACACCGCCTTGCCGGGTGCGCGCTCGGTGTCGATGGTGCCGATCACCGTGCCCAGCTGGAGGGCGTACGGCGGATCGAGCGGCACCCACTCGGCAACGACGCGCCATGACGGATCGACCGGAAAATAGCGCAACCCCTCGAAGCCGACGCATGTCGGCGCCTCGGCATCCTTGACGCGGATCGCCTTGCGCCCGTCGCGCACGATCACGAACAACTGCGCGGTGCCGAAGCGAACCTCGCTGGGCCGATGCCCGGGCGCGTCGTCGGACAGCGACGCCCGGGGCACGCGTTGCCCATCGACCTGTGCGTCGACACCCGGGGCGAACGCGATCGACGTCGCGCCGTCCGGGGTAAGCGTGATCGTACCCAGGTGATCGGGGCCGGTCTGCAGCACGATGTCGTTGTCCGGAGCCCGGCCGACGCGGTTGTCGCCTTCGCCCAACCAGTCGAAGCCGACCAGGCTCAGCCAGCCGCCAGGCGCGGTGAGCAGGTCGAGGCGGTGGGCACGGGCCTTCGCCACGGCGGCGGCATAATCGATGTTTACGCTCATGCGGATGCTCTGAAGTAGGGTCAGCGACCGCGCAGGAAGAGTTTGTCCAGTTCGCCCAGCGACAACTGCACCCAAGTCGGTCGACCGTGGTTGCATTGCCCGGAACGTTCGGTGGCTTCCATCTCGCGCAGCAGCGCGTTCATTTCCGGCAGGCCCAGTCGACGCCCCGCGCGCACGGAGCCGTGGCAGGCCATCGTCGACAGCAGCTCGTTTTCGAGTTCTTCCAGCCGCCGCGAACTGCCGTGCTGGGCCAGTTCGCCCAAGACGTCGCGGGTGAGCTGCGCCACGTCGGCCCCTTCCAGCAGCGACGGAATGCGACGCACCACCACGCCGGACGGACCGCTGCGCGACAACTCAAGTCCCCAGTCGGCCAGCGCGTCGGCGTGCTCTTCGGCCGCGGCGGCTTCCTTGGCGCTCACCGCGATACTCAGTGGCACGAGCAGCATCTGCGAACGCAGGTTGGCCGTGACCCGACCGTTCTTGAGTTTCTCGTAGGTAATGCGCTCATGCGCGGCATGCATGTCGACCAGCACGAGGCCGTGTTCGTTTTCCGCCAGCACGTAGATCTGCTTCAACTGGGCGATGGCATAGCCCAGGGGCGGCACTGCGTCCGCGCCGTCGTCCGTGTTCAGCGGCATCGGCAACGCCCGCGGCGCGATGGACGCGCTGCCGAACAGGGTCGCGTAGCCGGCCAGCGGCTCGTCGCGCACGCCCAGGCTCAACCGCGGCTGGCTCGCCGATGACGGCCACGCGGGCACGGCAACCGTCGACGGCGCGCCAGGTGCCGTTAGGTCGCCGAACGAGGGCGTCATCGGCGGCGGCATCTCGCCACTGTTCGCTACCGCGATGCCCGCACGCGTCTGCGCGAGCGCCTCGTGCAACGTGCGGAACAGGAAATCGTGGATGAGGCGCTGCTCACGGAAGCGCACCTCGCTCTTGGCCGGATGCACGTTCACGTCGACGCCGGCCGGATCGATCTGGAGAAACAGCACGAAGACCGGATGGCGGCCATGGAAGAGCACGTCCGAGTACGCCTGGCGCACCGCGTGGGCCACCACGCGATCGCGCACGAGGCGACCGTTGACGTAAAAGTACTGCTGGTCGGCCTGGGCGCGTGACGCGGTCGGTAGCCCGACCCAGCCGGACAAGCGTAGCCCGGCGGCCTCGTGTTCCACGCGCAGCGATTGCCCCGGGAAGTCAGGCCCCAGCACCTCGGCCACGCGGGCCAGCGCGGCGTTCTCGTCGCGGGCGGGTTTGAGCAGCCGCACGGGCTTGCCGTTATGGGTCAACCGGATGTCGATGCCCTCGCGGGCCAGCGCCAGCGACTTCAGCAGATCGTCGATGTGAGCGAACTCGGTGCGTTCCGCGCGGAGAAACTTGCGGCGTGCCGGCACGTTGTAGAACAGGTCGCGCACTTCGATGGTGGTGCCGCGTGGATGCTGGGCAGGACGCGTCTCCTGGAGACGTCCGCCGTCGACCTCGATGCGCCAGGCGGCCTCGTCGTCGCCATGGCGGGAGGTGAGCGCGAAGCGCGCCACGGACGACACCGACGCCAGCGCCTCGCCGCGGAAGCCCATGCTTGCCACGCGCTCGAGGTCGTCGAAGCTGCCGATTTTGCTGGTGGCGTGCGACGCCACGGCCAGCGGCAGCTCGTCGCGCGGGATACCGCCACCGTCGTCGCGCACACGGATCAGCCGCGTACCACCCTGCTCGATGTCCACTTCGATCCGGCGGGCACCGGCGTCGATGCTGTTCTCGACGAGCTCTTTCACCACCGAGGCGGGACGCTCGATCACCTCACCGGCGGCGATCTGGTTGATCAGCTCGGGCGGAAGGACGCGAATGGGCATGACGGCGGGACCTGACAGACGTTCAAGTCGAAAGGATAGCCCATGCGGCCCGTGGGCCGCTTCCCGACGCTATCGGACGCCGGGTTCAGCTCGACGGGATGACCATGACGGCGCCGATGCGGACGTTGTTGTCCGTCATCTTGTTGGCCATCTTCAACGCGCCCACCGAGACGCCGTATTGCTGGGCGATGCCCGTGAGCGTCTCGCCCCGGCTCACCCGGTGGAGGTCGCGGACATCCGCGTCGGCACGTCCCTTGCGCGCCGGCGCGCCGGCTTTCGCCACCGTATCGGCGCGGGCGACCGTCTTCTTCGTCGCCGCCTTCACCGCATCGGAAGCGACGGCGCCGGCATCCGCGGCCACCGGTGCCGCGGGCGCGGACGCCGTGACGCTCGCCACGGCCGTGCCGTTACGGCGAGCGGCCTGCGCCGCGAACCAGGTGCCCGGCGGCGGCATGGATTCGAAGTAATTGCGCACGCCACCCAGGACCGCGATCGCCAGCTCACGGCGATGCTCAGGGTTACGCAGGCGGGTTTCTTCGCTGGGGTTGGTAATGAAAGCGGTTTCGACCAGGATCGACGGCACGTCGGGCGAACGCAGCACCACGAAGTTGGCGCGCTCGACATATCCGCGATGGGTCGGCCCCAGGCGTCCCAGCGCCTTGAGAACGTTGCCGGCGATCGATTCGCTGGCCTGCATCGCGTAGCCCTGCTGCAGGTCGAGGAGCACCGCCGCCAGCGAATCGTCCTTGTCGTCGAGCGAGACGCCGCCCACGAGGTCGGCGCGGTTCTCGCGGTCGGCCAGCCAGCGCGCGGCTTCGGAGGTCTTGCCGCGCGGGGACAACACCCACACCGACGAGCCCTTCGCGTCACTGTTCTTGAACGCATCGGCGTGGATCGAAACGAACATGTCTGCGTTGTGTTCGCGGGCGATCTCGTAGCGGCGTTTCAGCGGAATGAAGTAGTCACCCGTACGGGTGAGGAACGCCTGCATGCCCGGCTGCGCGCTGATCTGGTCGGCCAATTCGCGCGCCACCGGTATGGTGACGTCCTTCTCGCGCAGCCAGGTGGCGACACTCGCACCGGGATCTTCACCGCCGTGGCCGGCGTCGATTGCCACGATCACCTTGCGCTCGCCGGTCAGTGCCGGCGGCAAAGGCTTGCCGCGGGATGATGTCTTCCCACGCGACCGCGTGACGGGCTCGGGCGCCGGATCGGGTGCCGCGGCGACGGTCGGCGTCTCGTCATGGGGCGCGTTGTCGCCGGGGTCGCTCTGGCCGCC
>CAJYHU010000072.1 GCA_913774655.1 uncultured Luteibacter sp.
CACGCCGGTGGTGCTCAACCTCGCGGGCACCCGCGTCTACGACGGCACCACGTCGGCCTCGGCCTCGCTGTTCGGCAGCAACGGCCTGCTGAGCGGTATCGCCGGACAGACCGTGCAGTTGGCTGGCATGGGCCAGGTGGCGAACAAGAACGTCGGCAGCAACAAGGCCTTCAGCAGCCTGGGCACGCTGGCGCTCCAGGACGGCGGCAACGGCGGCCTGGCGCAGAACTACACCCTCATCGGCGGCACCGAGACGCTCACCATCACGCCGAAGGCCATCGGCCTTGCGGCCGTCGCGGCCGACAAGATCTACGACGGCGGCACGGTGGCGGTGGCGACCGTCACCGGCGTGGGCGTGCTGGCGGGCGACGACCTGCGCTTTGCGCCGGGTGCCGCCGCGTTCGCATCGCCCAACGCCGGGCAGCAGGTCGGCGTGGGCGTGAGTGGTATCACCGCGAGCGGCCTGGATGTCGGCAACTACAGCTTCGGTAACGCCGCCACGACGTTCGCTGCGATCACGCCGGTCGTGCTGAACCTCGGCGGCGCCCGTGCCTACGACGGCACCGCGGGTGCCGATGCGAGCCTGTTCGGCGCTAACGGGACCCTCTCGGGCATCGGCGGCGAGACCGTGCGACTGACCGGGCGTGGCCAGGTCGCGGACAAGAACGTCGGCACGAACAAGGCGTTCAGCAGCCTCGGTTCGCTGATCTTGCAGGACGGCGGCAACGGTGGCCTGGCGCAGAACTACACGCTGCTCGGTGGCACCGATACGCTCAGCATCACGCCCAAGGCGATCGTCATCGGTGCCACGGGCAGCGACAAGACCTACGACGGCAACACGACCGCGTCGGTCACGGTGGCGGGGCAGGGTGTGGTGCAGGGCGACGACGTCCGTTTCGCGCCGGGCACGGCGACCTACGCCACGCCGAACGCGGCCACCGGCGTCGCGATCGCCGTCGGCGGCATCACGGCGACGGGCGCCGATGCCACCAATTACGCGTTCGCGTCCACCGCCGCCACCCAAGGTGACATCACGCCGGTCGTGCTCAACCTCAGCGGCACGCGGGTCTACGATGCCACCACCCGCGCGGACGCCAGCCTCTTCGGCGATCGCGGTGTGCTCACCGGCGTGAACGGCGAAACGCTCACGCTGTCCGGTGCGGGCACGCTGACCGACAAGAACGTGGGCGTGCAGAAGGCGTTCGCCACGGGGGGCCTCTCGGGTCTCTCGCTCACGGGCAACGGATCGGCGCTCGCCGGCAACTACACCCTGGTGGGCGGGGTCGACTGGCTGACGGTGACGCCGGCGACGCTGGCGGTGCTGGGCACGCAGGCCACGAGCCGCGCCTACGATGGCACGCGAGTGGACCCGCTCACCGGTGCCACGTTGTCGGGCGTGCTCGGCCAGGACGTGGTGGTGCTCGGTCACGCCGACACGGGCCTGTTCGCCGACAAGAACGTGGGCAGCGGCAAAACCGTCGCCACCGCCATGACGATCGACGGCGCGGACGTGGGCAACTACGTGCTGCGTCAGCCCGATCGCCTGGTCGCTGACATCACGCCGCGCCAGATAGCGGTCACGGCGGCGGGCAGCAACAAGTTCTACGACGGTAACCGCGCCGACGGGGTAACGCTCGCCTCGACGGGCGTCCTGGGCGGCGATGCGGTGGGCTTCACCGCCGGCAACGCGACCTTCGCCGATGCCGCCGCGGGCCTTGCCAAGCCGGTCACGGTGACGGGCATCCGCGCCACGGGTGCCGACGCGGGCAACTACGCCGTGAACGACGTGGCGATGACCTCGGCGGACATCATGCAGAACCCGTCGCAAGGCGCATCCGGTACGGCCGTCACGCAGATCGACGCGGTGCTCGCGCCCGAGTCGATCGCCACGCCGTACGGCGTGGCGCAGAACCTCAGCGTCGGCCAGTTCTCGGGCAACCACAAGAAGACGCGCAAGGCGGTCGAAAAGAACGTCCGGCGGGCCGACTTCACGTCCGGCCTCTCGCTGCAGGTCGTCGACGGTGGCGTACGTGCCCCGGCGGATGCGATGCAGTGAGGCATCGCATCCGCGTGGCAAACCCTTTCGTTTTCCCTTTCAAGACTTCGACGATGACTCCTTCGACCCCGCGCGCCACGCTGCTCGGCGCCTGCATCCTTCTCGCGCTGGTCCCTGCCGCGCACGCCCAGGTGCGGCCGCCGCAGTCCGGCGACCTGATCAACCAGTTGCCCCCTCCGCCGCAGCCGGAGAAATCCGACGAGCCGGCGCTCTCCATGCCGGCGGCCCCGGCGGAGGCGCAGGGTGACAGCGCGCCCTTCCACGTGGCGCGCATCGAGGTGACCGGGGCCACGGTGTTGTCCGCCGAGGACCTCCATGCGCTGGTGGCGCCCAGCGAAGGTCGCGACCTGACGTTGGCCCAGCTCAACGCCGTCGCGATGCGTATCACCGACGCCTATCGTGCCAAGGGTTATCCGCTGAGCATGGCGTACGTACCCGCGCAGACGCTCTCCGGCGGCACGGTGCGGATCGCGGTGCAGGAAGCGCGCCTGGGCAAGGTGGTGCTGGAAAACCACTCCTCCACGCACGACCGCATCCTGCAGGCCACGCTCGATCCGCTGAAGTCCGGCGAGGCGGTGTCGCAGCACGCGTTCGACCGCAGCCTGCTCCTGCTGGGCGACGTGCCGGGCGTGGGCGAGACCTCGGTGCTGCGTCCGGGTGACACGCCGGGCACGTCCGACCTCGCCGTGCGTACCGACGATCGCCAGCGCTACACCGGTCTCGTCGCGCTCGACGATTTCGGCAACCGTTACACCGGCCGCGCCCGCGCCACCGGCAACTTCACCGTCAACAGCCCGTTCCACCAGGGCGACGCGCTCGACGCCACGGCGGTGACCGCGGGCGAGAACATGAACTACGGCCGCCTCGCGTACCGCTACCTGCTTAACGGGCAGGGCACCGTGGTCGGCGCGGCGGTGTCGTCGCTGCACTACAAGCTCAAGGGCGACCTTCGCGACCTGGACGCGCACGGTACCGCGTACGTCGCGAGCGCCTGGATCAGCCATCCGTTCATCCGCGCCACCAACGGCAATCTCTACGGTCAGCTGGGCTACGATCGCCGCCGCCTGGACGACGACATTGACATCGTGGGCATCCGCACGCGCCGTCACACCGACGCGTGGACGGGCACGCTGGCCGGCGATCAGCGCGACGCGCACGGTGTCACCAACGTCAACCTCGCCGTCACCTACGGCCGCCTCGGCTTCGACGACGAGTTCGCCCAGTTCGTCGATGACATCGGCGCGAAGACGAAGGGTCGCTATCTGAAATACACGCTCTCCGTGGCGCGCCTGCAGAAGCTGTCGGACAACAATGCGCTTTACCTCGGCTTCCAGGGCCAGTGGGCCAACAAGAACGTGGACACCGCCGAGCAGTTCTACCTGGGCGGCGCCAACAACCTGCGTGGCTACGACACCGGCGCGCTCGCCGGCGCGGTAGGCCAGATGGTGAACCTCGAATACCGCCGTACCCTCAACGTTGGCATGACCGGCACCTGGGTAGCGACCGCCTTCGCCGACGCCGGCCGCGTGGACGTCTACAAGGATCGCTTCGCGCCGGGCACCAACAGCGCGCACATGCAGGACGTCGGCGTGGGCCTGCGCTGGCAGGGCGACGACCAGTGGAGCGTGAGTGCCGACGTCGCCCACCCCGTGGGCGCGCGACCGCGAATCGTGGGCGAGACACACGACGTGCGCGCGTGGGTACAGGTGCAGAAGGGCTTCTGAGCCGCAGGTAAAAAAGGCGCGGCCCGCGGGCCGCGCCTTCATGGACGGTCGGCGACCGCCCGGGTCAGTCGATACCGAGTTTCTTCAGCTTGTAGCGCAACGCGCGGAAGGTGATGCCCAGCTTCTTGGCCGTGGCGGTCTTGTTGTAGCGGGATTCTTCCAGCGCCTTGATGATCGTGTCGCGCTCGATGTTCGAGATGAAGTCTTCGAGCGAGCCGTCGTGCCCGGCCGGCGCGACCGGGATGCCCGCCGCCGCGGCGAGCACCGACTCGGGCGTGGCCTGGGCCGTCGCGGGGGGCATCGCCGTGGCGGGCGACCGCTGCGGCAGCATCAGGTCGTCCGCCTCGATGACGTCGCCGTCGCACATCGCCATGGCGCGCTCGAGGATGTTTTCCAGCTCGCGCACGTTGCCGGGGAACTGGTAGCCCTCCAGGGCCGCCATGGCCTCCGGGCGCAGACGATTGGGCGGCATGCCGGCCTCGGCGGCGAGCTGGCGGAGGATGAAATCGGCCAGCTTCGGCACGTCGCCGCGGCGTTCGCGCAGCGGCGGCACGCGCAGTTCGATGACGTTGATGCGGTAGAAAAGGTCCTGGCGGAACAACCCCTGCTCGACCAGCGCGGCGAGGTTCTTGTGCGTGGCCGAGAGGATGCGCACGTCGACCGGAATCTCGTCGCGGCCGCCGATCGGGCGCACGGCTTTCTCCTGTATCGCGCGCAACAGCTTCACCTGCATGTGCAGGGGCAGCTCGGCGACCTCGTCGAGAAACAGCGTGCCTCCCTGGGCGGCCTGGAACAGGCCCTCCTTGTCGGCGTGGGCGCCCGTGAAACTGCCCTTGCGATGGCCGAAGAACTCGCTTTCCATCAGCTCGGACGGGATGGCGCCGCAGTTGACCGGCACGAACGCGCCGGTGGCGCGCGGGCCCAGTTCGTGGATGAGCCGGGCGACGAGCTCCTTGCCCACGCCCGATTCGCCGGCGATGTAGACCGGGGCCTGGTTGCGCGAGAGCTTGACGATCTTGCCGCGCACCTCGGTCATCGCGGAGGAGTCGCCGATGAGACGGTCGGCCCCGGGCGCGGCGAGCTTCGCGCCGGCTTCGGCCTTGCGCTCCTCGGACAGGCGCAGGGCGGTACGCACGAGGCGGCGAAGCAGGTGGATGTCCACCGGCTTGGAGACGAAATCGAAGGCGCCGGCCTTCAGTGCGTTCACGGCGGCATCCACGTTGCCGTAGGCGGTGATCATCGCCACGGGCATGTCCGGGTGGCTGGCCGCGATCAGTTCGATGATCTCCTGGCCGCTGCCGTCGGGCAGGCGCATGTCGGTGAAACAAAGGTCGTAGCGCCGCGACGCCAACGCGCTGCGCGCCTCGTTGACGCTGCCCACCGCGTCGACGTCGAGTTCCATTCGACCGAGGGTGATGGTCAGTAACTCACGGATATCCCGCTCATCGTCGATGACCAGTACGGTCTGCTTGCTCATGGGGTCCGAAAGGTTCGGTAAAGGATCCCAATGTAACCGCCCCGGCCCGGCGCGCAAAGGGTGGACCTCATGCCTGGGCCACCGCGGGCAGGGCGGTCGCGCTACGGGCGGGCGGGGTGAGGCTCACCCGGAAGCAGCTGCCGCCGCCAGCCACGCGCACGTACTCCAGCGCCGCCTGGTTGGCCTCGCTCATCTGCCGGGCCAGGTAGAGGCCCAATCCCGTGCCGTATTCGTGCGTGGTGAAGAAGGGCTCGAAGATCTGCGCCGCCACCTTGGGCGGGATGCCCGGTCCCCGGTCGATCACCTCGACGATGGGCACCCCGGCCTCCGAATGGCGCGCCACGAGCATGACCCGCGCCGGCTCGCCCGGCAGCCGTCCGTAGCGCAGGGCGTTCTGCACGAGGTTCCAGATCACCTGCTGGAGGTGCTGGGGGTCGGCCACGGCGACCACCGGCTCGCCGCCGGAGACCGCGCGCAGCACGTCGGCGCCCAGGTCGTTACCCTGCTTGTACTCGGTCACGAAGTGGTGCACCCAGCGGCTGAGGTCGAGCGTCTCCGGGCGCGAACGCTCGCGCCGGGACAACTGGAGGATGTTCTCGATGATCTCGTTGAGGCGCGAGCAGTGGTTGTTGATGATCTCGACCATGCGCAGGTCGGCATCGTTCATGTCGGTGGATTCGGCCAGCAGCTGGGCCGAGTAGCGGATGGCCGCGAGCGGATTGCGGATCTCATGCGCGATCGAGGCGGAAAGCCGGCCGAGCGAGCTGAGGGTGAGTTCTTCGGCACGGCGCGACACCAGGGAGGTGTCGTCGAGGAAAATCAGCACGTGCGAGTCGTCGTTGGGGGCCAGCCGTGAAAACCGGGGCACCACCTCGGGCGTGCCGTCGGCGAGCATCGTGGCGCTCTCGTCGAGCTTGCCCGAGGTGCGCCAGTGGTAGAGACGGCGCGACAGCTCGGGCGCCAGCGTGCCGAGGTCGCGCTGGTCGGCCGACGGATTGCCCATCAGCATCCACGCCGATTCGTTGAGCTGGTGTATGCGATTGCTCTCGTCCACCAGCAGCACACCGGTCTTCATCCGGCGGATGATCAGCTCGTTGACCTGGGAGAGGTTGGCCAGGTCCAGGCCGCGTTGCTCGGCCAGCGCCTCGGAGGCGCGGATGTTGCGGCCGAGCACGTAGCAGAGCGAGGCGCAGGCGAAATACGCCGCCCCGAACAGGCCGTATTCGACCAGCTCGCGATCGGAACTGCCGGGCGTCTCGGTGAGGTCGAAGAACGAGTGGCCTAGCATGCCCAGGGTGGCCAGGGCCGCGAAGAACATCGACAGGCGAAGGGGCAGCAGCAGGGCGCCGGTGGCGATGTTCACCGCGAGCATCATCGAGATGCCCATGCGCACGTCGTGCATGAGCACGAGGGCGAACAGGGCGGCCACGATGTCCAGCACGAGGCCGGCGCAAACCACCAGCACCGGCCGGTGCTGCGACTGGCGTGTGCGGGCCACCATCACCAGGGCTGCGAGCAGGTAGGCCATGCCCAGCAGCCGGGCGAACAGGGGCTCGGGCAGGGCGGGCCAGACCATGTGCTCCGGACGGAAGGCCAGGGCCGTGTAGACCGCCGCCTGCCCGAGCCGGAAGTAGTTGAAAAAGAACAGTTCGTGACGCGGGACGGCCGGCGCTGCGCCGGCCCTGGCTACCTTGCTCGGCACGGGCTTGGACACCTGGCTGTTCTCCGCGGGCGGCCCGGGTGGGCCATCGGTGACCGCCAGTATAGGCGCGACCCGGCCCGCGGCAACCGGCGGTAGCGGCCCGTGACGACGGCGCCCGCCGTGCCATCCGCCCCCGTATGCGGCGGCGCCCCTTTCCTTCCGGGGCGCCATCCGGGAAAATACGCGGCCGTATTGCGTGAAAAAGGCGCAATCGCTCCACCTCCCCACTCCCGTGCGAGTCGTTCGCGGCCGCGCGCTTTTCTCACGAGTTTTTCCCGTTCGCTCGAGGTATCGAATGAATTTCCACGAGTACCAGGCCAAAGAACTGTTCGCGAAGTACGGCATCACCGTGCCCCCGGGCAAGGTCGCCAACTCTCCCGACGCCGCCGTCGACGCCGCCAAGCACCTGGGCGGTTCGCAGTGGATGGTCAAGGCCCAGATCCATGCCGGTGGTCGCGGCAAGGCCGGCGGCGTCAAGTTCTGCCGCAGCCTGGACGACGTCCATGCCGCCGCCAAGGGCATGCTCGGCACCCAGATGGAAACCTACCAGTCGGCCGGCCGCGCGCTGCCGGTGAACCTGGTGCTGGTGACCGACGCGACCGACATCGCGAAGGAACTCTACCTTTCGATCCTCACCGATCGCGACACCAAGGCCATCTCGTTCATCGCCTCCAAGCACGGCGGCGTCGACATCGAACAGGTCGCCCACGACACGCCCGAAGACATCCACACCCTCGTGGTGGATTACGTCGAAGGCCTGCAGCCCTACCAGGCGCGTGAGCTCGCGTTCAAGATGGGCCTGGAAGGCAAGCAGGTGAACCAGCTGGTCAAGATCATGCTGGGCCTCTACAAGCTCTTCAACGAGAAGGACCTCGCCCTCGTCGAGCTTAACCCGCTGGCGATCCTCGCCGACGGCAACCTCGCCGCCCTCGACGGCAAGGTCAACTCCGACGACAACGCCGAGTTCCGCCACGCCGATCTCGCCGCGATGCGCGACCTCACGCAGGAAGACGCCGCCGAAGCGGCCGCCGTGCAGCACAACCTCAACTACGTCACGATGGACGGCTCCATCGGCTGCATGGTGAACGGCGCGGGCCTGGCCATGGCCACGATGGACGTCATCAAGCTGGCGGGCGGTGAGCCGGCCAACTTCCTCGACGTCGGCGGCGGTGCCACCAAGGAGCGCGTCACCGAGGCGTTCAAGCTCATCCTTTCCTCCGACAAGGTCAAGGCCATCCTGGTCAACATCTTCGGCGGCATCGTGCGTTGCGACCTCATCGCCGAGGGCATCATCGCGGCGGTGAAGGAAGTGGGCCTGCAGATTCCGGTGATCGTGCGCCTGCAGGGCACCAACGTCGACCAGGGCCGCGAACTGCTGGCCAACTCGGGACTGGCGATCACGCCGGCCGACGATCTCAACGATGCGGCCCAGAAGGCCGTGGCCGCCGCGGCCTGAGGAGCGAAGCACCCATGAGCGTCCTGATCAACAAGAACACCAAGGTCATCGTGCAAGGCTTCACTGGCCAGCAGGGTACCTTCCACGCCCAGCAGGCGATCGACTACGGCACCCAGATCGTCGGTGGCGTGACGCCGGGCAAGGGCGGCGCCGAGCACATCGGCAAGCCCGTCTTCAACACCGTGCGCGACGCCGTCGACCAGACCAAGGCCGACGCCTCGGTCATCTTCGTGCCGCCGCCGTTCGCGGCCGATTCGATCCTCGAAGCCATCGATGGCGGCATCAAGGTCATCGTCGCGATCACCGAGGGCATCCCGGTACTCGACATGATGCGCGTGAAGAACGTGCTCAAGTCGCACCCCGACGTCGTGCTCGTCGGTCCGAACTGCCCGGGCGTCATCACCCCGGGTGAGTGCAAGATCGGCATCATGCCGGGTCACATCCACAAGCCGGGCAAGGTCGGCATCGTTTCGCGTTCGGGCACGCTCACGTACGAAGCGGTGTTCCAGACCACGAACGAGGGTCTCGGCCAGTCCACCTGCATCGGCATCGGCGGCGACCCGATCAACGGCCTGAACTTCATCGACTGCCTGAAGCTCTTCCAGGACGATCCGCAGACCGAAGGCATCATCATGGTCGGCGAAATCGGCGGCAGCGCCGAAGAAGACGCGGCCGAGTTCATCGGCCAGTACGTCAAGAAGCCGGTCGTGTCGTTCATCGCCGGCGCGTCGGCCCCTCCGGGCAAGCGCATGGGCCATGCCGGTGCGATCATCTCGGGCGGCAAGGGCACGGCGGCGGCGAAGTTCGCCGCGCTGGAGAAGGCGGGCGTCACCACGGTGAAGTCCCCGGCCGACCTCGGCAAGACCCTCGCCGGTCTGATGAAGTAAGCCTCGCGCCATCAGCTCAGGAAAAGCCGCGGCCTTCGGGCCGCGGTTTTTTTTTGGTTCGTTACGGATGACCCGGGGCGATCCCGGCGATCGACCTGAAGGCACGGCGGATGGTTCGATCGGGCGATCCGTGGTGGTGTTGGCGGCCTGGTACCGCCAGAGCGCGTTGCACTTGGGCGATGTCGCGCGGAGACCTTGGTGTCCACCCTCGCCGCTCGGGCAGTCCTCCGCGTTCGAGAGGGAAGGCCGCTAACGCGGCCCATGGGCTTGATTGGCCTACGGCCGCTCTCTTGTGCGGAACTCGCCTCGAGGGTGGACACCAAGGTCTCTTCCGAGCGGTGCGGTCGGCTGATGGGAGAGCGGCAGGCGCCCGATGACAGTGCAAGCGATGCTTGAGGGATGAAACGCCAGCCCGACACGGGCTATTCGACGTCGCGACGAGCTGACCGACGCGAATAAGGCGAGGCGACATGATGCAGCCTCGCTCACCGCGATCGTTCTGCACCGTAGCGGCTCTCACAGCACACCGCCTCAGTCATGGGGGGAGTCTTCGGTGTCCACCCTCGAGGCGAGTTCCGCACAAGGGAGCGGCCGAAGGCCACTTAGGTACATGGGCCGCGTTAGCGGCCCTCCTTGTCGAACGCGGAGGACTGCCCGAGCAGCGAGGGTGGACACCGAAGGCTCTGGCCTCAACGCCCCACGACCCCACGGCCTCGCCGTCCGGGCCAACGACGGGCCCTGCCTCCATGCAGCACCCCCGACCTTACGAGAAGCGCCATTTTTCATGGCGCGGCGCGTGAGGCGATACGCTCAGTCTTCGATCGGCGTGGCGCCGGCGAAGACGGACTCCGGCCCGGCGATCGCGTAGTTGCGGATGCGTCGCTGGTTCTCCCGGGTGTACGCGTAGCATTTCGAACGCAGTTGGAAGACGACCGGGTACATGTTGCTCTCGCACCACCAGCCGCCGCGGTAGAGCACGGCACCGTCGTCGTGTTCCGCGCCGAACAGGTGCCCCAGTTCATGCGCGACCACGCGGTATGAGCCGTCGACGGAAGCGATCGCAGCTGCGCCCCGCTGGTAGGCCATGCCGTCGATGTTGCCTTTGAGTTCGCCGCCGACCAGCATCACGAGCTTGTTCAGGTGCGCATCCGCCGTACCGTCCACGCGTGCGAACATCACTTCGGCGGCGTCGGCAACCACCTGCAGTGCGTTGGCATTGCGCAGGTCCAGGCGCATGATGCCGCCGGGCATCATGTGGGACGGTGAGCCTTCGGCCTCGGGCATGTCCGACATGTGGTAGTGCACGACGATGCGCATGAAAGGCAGGATGGTCTTCGTCATGTCCTTCAGCCACCAGGCGATGTAGTCGTGGTGGATGTCGTCGGCCGTGAATCGCTCCCGCAGGTTCTCGTGAAGCAGGAAATGTACGTTCACCGTGCGCGGGCTGCCATCCTGGGCAAGAGCCTGCGCACGTCGGTTACGTGTCGCGTGCGGGGTGGGCGTCATGTCGGTCACGCGACGCGTGAGGTGGCGTTCGTCGTCGAGTTCGACGTGCCCGTCGTGACGCGTTGCGACGATGTCGTGCCCGTCGAGCGTGCCGGCGTACATCGAGCCCGTGGTGCCATCCGGAAAGGCCAGCTCGACGGGAAGCCGTTCGTCGATCGTCATCAGGGAGGATGTCCCTTCGTCGCCATCGAACGCGCGATGATGGATCGCGAACGTGGTGGGAAGGCCTTCGGCGACGATTCGTTCGAATCGGGTGGCCACGTCGTCGGCACGCGCGGTGGTCGTGAGTGATAGCGCGATGGCGATGCCCAGGCAACGCCGGGCGAGAGAGGTTGGGATGATCACGGGTATCACGTCCTTGTGGAGTGGGGGCGCGACTGTAGTCGAAGCGGTGGCGGCGTGCCTGGCGTCGCCCTCGTGCGCGACGCAGGACTACGCAAGCGGATGGCCGATTCCTAGGACGGACGCCTTTGGCCATCGATAAACGATCGGCATTGCGATGTCTTTCATTTGGACGCCTAAACGCTTGACACCCCGTGCCGCGTGTGTGCTAGCTTTGACGCAAAGCAGCATGTGACGAAGGGGTCCATCATGCGCCGTTCCGAATCGTCCCGCCTGCATCGCCGGGCCAGCGCGCAGCCCGCGCGATGTCCGTGGTTGTCTTGATGATCACCCGCGCCGGGTAGCGTCCTGCCCGGCGTCTCGCCGAACCGATTCCACGATCTACGCCTCGCCGGCGCGACGGGCGCTCATGCCCATCGCGAGCGTTGCCCGATGACCTGTCACGCCTCGCCGTGGCACGGGTGCGGCTGTCCTCACGTTCATGCATCCAGGAGTGCCATGGTGTCCCTTTCCCGCACGTTGCTCGTCACTGCCCTGCTTGGCGCGTTGTCTCCCGCGGCGATCGCGCAATCCACCACCGGATCGATCTACGGCCAGGTCGATGGTGCCGCCGGCGACATCGTTCGTGTCTCGAGCGATACCGGCGTCTCGCGCGACGTGCCGATCGATGCCCGCGGCCGCTACAGCGCCGCGCAGTTGCCGCTGGGCACGTATTCCGTGTCGGTGCTTCATGCCGGTGCGGTGACGCTGTCACGCGACAACGTGAGCCTGCGTGTCGGTTCGGGCGTGGAGGTGTCGTTCGCCGCCGCCGATGCCACCGACCTGGGAGGCGTGAACGTGCGGGCGAATGCCCTTCCGTCGATCGACGTGTCCACGGTGGATTCGCGCACGGTCGTGACCTCGCAGCAACTGGCGAAGCTGCCGCTGGGGCGTAACGCCGAAGCGATCGCCCTGTTGGCGCCGGGCGCGGTCAACAACAGCGGAAGCTTTACGAGCGCGACCGGTAATTCGCTCGTGTCGTTCGGTGGCTCCGCCGCCAGCGAGAATGCCTATTACGTCAACGGCTTCAACACGACCGATCCGTTGCGAGGCTTCGGTGGCATCTCGTTGCCGTACGGTGCGATCGAGCAGGAGGAGGTATATACCGGCGGCTACAGCGCCCAGTACGGCCGATCCGACGGCGGCGTGATCAACGTGGTGGGCAAGCGCGGCACCAACGCGTGGCATGGCGGGGCACAGCTTATCTGGGAGCCGAACGCGCTGCGCGCGAACGAGCGCAACAGCTACTACACCAACGGCCTGCCGCCGCAGCCGGTCGCCGGTCCGCTCTACCGGCTCAACGACGTCAACGCGCGAACCTCCACCACGGCGAGCCTCTACGGAGGCGGCCCGTTGGTGAAGGACACCCTCTATCTCTTCGCCGCCGCCGAAGTCGAGCGGCAGAGCGGCGCGGTCACCAGCGACGTGACGCAGTCGACGCCTTACCGCGCGTATCGCTACCAACTGCCGCGCTGGTACACCAAGCTGGACTGGAACATCGACGACAGCAACATCGTCGAAGTCACCGGCGCCTCCGACAAGACCGAGCGGTCCGGCACCATCTATGCCTACGACTACGCCGACGGTCATCGGGGCCCGCGGCTGTCGGGAGCGAACAACGAAAAGTTCGGTGGTGACGTCTACACGGCAAAGTACACCGGCTACCTCACCGACCAGCTCACGGTGAGCGCGCAGTACGGCAAGATGCGCACGCAGAACTACGTGTCGCCCTCGGGCTACGACCCCAACGCGGTCTACATCGGCGACGCGCCCTCGCAGAACCCCGCGCTCACCGGAGGCACGCCACGCACGTCGGGGCAGACCGTCACGTCGTTGTCGGACCCCGGACGTGGCAACGAGACGACCAACACCCGCCTCGACCTGCATTACGCGCTTGGCGACCACGCGATCACCCTCGGCATCGACAACCAGCAGGCGCGTGCCCGCGACCAGGGCACGTCGACGTCCGGGCCGGGTTACTCCTGGGATTACAAGCAGGGTGATCCCGACCTGCCCATCTCGACGGGATTGGGCGTGGCCGCGCCAGGCGGGTATCCGGGCGGCGAGCAGGGCTATTACGTGGTCCGTGGCGTGTCCTCCAGTCTCGCCACCGTGCGTTCGAGCCAGCGCGCCCAATATATCGAGGACGCATGGCAGGTCTCGGATCGCTGGCTGCTCACGCTCGGCCTTCGCAACGATCAGTTCACCAACTACAACGCCAATGGCGAGGTCTATATCCGGCAGACGTCGCCGCAGTGGGCGCCCCGGCTCGGCTTCAGCTGGGACGTGAACGGCGACGCGAGTTTCAAGGTTTACGGCAACGCCGGGCGTTACTACCTGGCCTTGCCGCTCAACCCCGCGCTCAACGCGGCGGGTGGTGCGCTCAGCACCTCGCAGTATTTCACCTACCAGGGCATCGCGGCCGATGGCCAACCCACCGGCCTCACGGCCATCGCCCCGGGCGTGCCGGTTTCCCCCAACAACAACTTCGGTCAGCTGCCCGATCCCAAGACGGTCGCGGCGCGTGGCATGAAGCCGGAGAACCAGGACGAATACATCCTCGGTTTCACCAAGACGTTCGCCACGTCATGGATCTACGGCGCCAAGCTGACCTATCGCACGTTGCGCAACGCGATCGACGATTACTGCGACATCGGGCGCATCGTGGCCCAGGGCCGGGCGCTCGGGCTCGACATCGACACGGCGCAAGCGAACAGCTGCTACCTGTTCAATCCCGGCCAGGCCAATACGTTCGTGTTGCTGGATACGGCCGGCAACCACGTCGACGTGCCGGTGACGAACAAGGACCTCGGCTTCGACCGGCTCAAGCGGTCTTACTACAGCCTCGAACTGTTGCTGGAACATCCATTCGACGGTACGTGGTACGCCCGGGCCAACTACGTCTTCTCGCGTAGCTACGGCAACACCGAAGGCCAGCTCCGCTCGGACCTCAACCAGACCGCCGCGTCGACCAGCGAAGACTGGGACAACGCCTACATCATGGAGCACACCAACGGTCCGCAGAGCAACGACCACACGCATCAGTTCAAGCTCTTCGGGTATTGGCAGGTCGCGCCCGAATGGCTCGTGTCGGGCAACGTGAGCGTGGTATCCGGTACGCCGCGGCACTGCCTGGGCTATTACGGGCCCGACCGGGAAGATCCCGGTAGCTACGGCGGAAGCTACCACTACTGCAACGGCGAGCCGTCGCCGCCGGGCGCGCAGGGCCGCACGCCCTGGATCCGCCAGATCGACCTGGGGGTGAGCTGGCGGCCCGGCTTCGGCGAAGGTCGGCTGGCGTTCAACGCGAACGTGTTCAACCTGCTCAACGAGCAGCGCGCCCTGCAGCAGTATCCGTACTCCGAATCGGGTCCGGGCGTGCCCGAGCCGCGCTTCGGTGCGATCACCCAGCGCCAGGCACCGAGGTATGGACGGCTGAGCGTGACCTACGACCTCTGACCACGTGACTCAAGGCGCGGGAAGGTTCCAGGTGTCGCGCAGGCGCGCGTACTCGGCCCGGGGAAGGAGAACGAACACGGGGTGCTTCTTCGGGTCGAGCCAGGCGAGCAGGTGCTCCATCGTGGCGTCGGTCATCGCCGTGCACCCCGCCGTCGGTGACGTCGGCGAGGCCCACAGGTGGGCGAAGATGCAACTGCCCGCGCCACGCTCGCCGGCAGGGTTGTGCTCGATGACAAAACCGAGGCGGTAGGCGTGATCGCCGTGGAAGTGAAGGTCGCGGCGCATCGCTTCGGTGGCCCCCGCGACGGCCTGGGCGCCGACGGTCGCTTCGTCGACCAGCTGGTTGTAGTAGGGCGAGCCATCCACGTCGACGCAGTAATCCGAGGCGGTGAGCGCCATGTAGGGCATCGCGGTCGGCGTGCGTTCGGCGTAGCCGAACGCCTTGCCGACGCGGAAGACGCCGGCGGGGCTGCGGCCGTCGCCTTCGCGCTTCTGCGGGCCGTCATGCTGTGGTGGGTGCAGTCCCAAGCCCCACGCACTGCCCTGGCGTCCGAGCGTGACATCGCTGGCCGTGCCTTCGGCCTTCCAGCCGGCGCCGTCGCGTACGTAGGTACGCAGGGTGCCGCGGTCGCTGTTCCAATCGGTCGTGGTCACCACGATCATCTGTCGCGACACCGACCACGCCGCGGGAGCTTCGAAGGCGGGGGCCGCGGCCGTCGCCAGGCAGGCGAGCATGGCCACGACCGCCCGTAGCGGCACCCATGGACGGTAGACGCGGTGGGATGTCGGCATCATCTAAAGGGCCTCCAGGCCATGAATCCGGCGAATGCCCAGTCCGGGCGCGTCGGACAGTGTGATCGTCGACGCATCGAAGCGGGCGCCGCCATCGACCGGATCGTCGACGCATAGCGACGGCGCGTCCAGGTCGACCCGGGTGATGACGTCGGCGCGGGCGACGGCGAGGTGCGCGGCCGCCGCGACGCCGATGCTGGATTCGAGCATGCAGCCGATCATGCACTCCACGCCATGCAGGGCGGCGAGGTCGGCGATACGCAGCGCGTTGGAGAGGCCACCGCTCTTGGTCAGCTTGATGTTGATGATGTCGGCGGCCCGCTGCTGGATCAGCGCCAGCGCTTCGCGAGGGCCGAACACGCTCTCGTCGGCCATCACGGGTGTCGCTACCCGTTCGGTCACGTAGCGCAGGCCGTCGATGTCGTGGGCTTTCACCGGCTGCTCCACGAGGTCGAGCCGCACGCCGGCGTTCTCCAGCGCGTGCAGCGCTCGCACGGCCTCTTTCGCCGACCAGCCCTGGTTGGCGTCCAGGCGAAGGCTTGCGCGGTCGCCTACCGCGTCGTGGATGGCGCGCACGCGTTCGATGTCGACGTCGATGTCCTTGCCGACCTTGATCTTCAGCGCGTCGAAGCCGCGATCGATGGCGGTCAGCGCGTCGGCGACCATCGTCTCGATCGTGTCGACGCTGATCGTGAGGTCGGTGCGGATGACCGGGGTGCCGCCGCCGAGCAGGCGATACAGGGGCGCGTCGTAGTGCTGGGCCCACAGGTCGTGGACGGCGATCTCCACGGCCGCCTTCGCGTTGCCGTTGCGTTCGATCGCGCCCTGGATGCCGCCCAGGAGATGACGGAGGTCGGCGATGTCCTGACCGATCACGCGTGGCGCGATGTAGCGAGCGATTGCCTCTCGCATGGACCCGTGGGTGTCGCCGGTGATCACCGCCGTGGCGGGCGCGCTCCCGTAGCCGATGCGGCCATCGTCCGCGTGCAGCATGACGACGAGGTCTTCCACGGCATTTACCGTGCGCAGCGCGGTCTTGAACGGGGTGCGCAGGGGCGCGCGAAGCATCCCGAGGCGGAGGTCGACGATCTTCATGGCGTGGAGGCCGGGCGGATGCGGACGATGCTGGTCATGCGGTCGACGAACGACGTGCGCTCGTCGTACATCAACGGCAACAGCGGCGTGACCGACACGGCGTTGAGTTTCACATGGCGCAGCGTGCCATCCGGTCCACGGTAGCGGATGCCGCTCACGTCATGGATCACGTAGGGCTGGCCGTCGATCCGGCCGATCACCATCATCACGTGACCGGGGATGTAGACCAGGTCGCCCACGTCCAGCGCCATCGCGGCGGCGATCCGCGCGTCGTGGGTGTCGTTGGCCGTGTAGATCGTGTGGTCGAGACCGGGGCTCCTGGCCTGGTCGCCCGTGTTCCTGGGCATCTGCACGCCCATGCTGCGGTAGACGTCGGAGACGAACCCGCTGCAATCGCGCCCGTCGTAGGCGTGTCCCCAGCCGTAGCGTTCGCCCAGGAAACGGAAGGCCTGGCGGATCACGTTGGCCTGGGTCAACGGCAGATAGTCCGGCGCGGTCTCGGTGTTGCGCTGGAGCAGGGCCGGGTGGAACGCCAACGTACCGGCCGCGTCGCGCACGGGGAGGCTCAGCGTCCACGAGGTGTAGGCGGTCTGGCCGTTCACCGGCTGGTCGGGCGGCCGTGTCGTGTCCAGCGGCACGCGGGTGCCCATGTCCAGCGACAACTGCGACAACGCCGGTGCCTCTGGCGTAAACACCGTTTCCACACGTGCTCCTGTGACGACGCGGTAGGGCGTTGCGTCGACATGCGCGAAGATCGCCGCTGGATCGCCGTAGGCGATATCGTCGGCATGCACCCACGCCGCATAGCGGGGACTCACGACGAACACCCAGCGGCCATCGCGGCTCGTGTGCACCGCTACCAGGGGATCGCCCGGGAACAGCGTGCTCTCCTGGAAGCGGTCGATGTCCGTGTCGCCGGCATGGCTGAAGACGCGCAGGTCGCTGGGGTAGCCGCGAAGGGGTGCGCGACGCACGGCCATGCCATAGCGCGGCGTGACCTGCGCCGGCACGGCGTCGAGCGCCGCGTTCGCGAGGATGGCGTCGAGCGTCGTGCGTGGCACGGGTTGTCCGTCGACGTCGAACAGCGCCGTCGACGGCGGGCGGGTGAGCGCCCGGATAACGCCATCGACCGTGTCGTGCGACAGCGTGGTACCGAGGTGGCGGATGTCGTGCATCGACGGATCGCGTTGGGCCACCCGCGCGTTGAGTGCGTCGATGGCGGCCCGGTCTAGCACGACCGCGTCGGCCTGGGGCAGCCGCTTCACCCAGAAGGCGGGATCCAGCTGCGCGTCGGTCACGCCAGGCACGCCCGACGGCGCGATGGCCAGATCGTTGGCCGTTGCGTAGGGCGCCCAGGCGAGGGTCGCGGCGAGCAGCGCGGTGCGAAACAGGTTCATGCAAAGGTCCGGGTCAGGTGGCCATCGACGACAGCACGGCAGCGACGAGCAGGCCGAAGCCGGTGCCGAGGATGTAACCGAGCAAGGCCAGCAGCACGCCGACCGGCACCAGCGAGCGGGAATACGTGGCCGCCAGCACGGGCGTGGCCGCCACGCCGCCGATATGGGCGAGCGACGAAATGCCGCAAAGATAGAGATCGAAGTGGAACAGGCGCGCGAAGAGGCACAGGAACACGG
>CAJYHU010000073.1 GCA_913774655.1 uncultured Luteibacter sp.
AACGGGCGCCCCCCATACTTCAGGACTGGCACCATGATGAAGCCTTGCGGGTATCCGTGCGCCACCTTGTTGAACTGCGCGTCACGACGCATCCACGAGAACGAGATGCCACCCGGCTTGGGATTGCTTGCTCCCTTCGGGTCCCATGCATGACCTCCTGGCAGCGGATAAGCGGTGCTGCGCAGGATCACCCCGGAACACAGGAAGGCCGGCGCGGTGGGCGAGCCGTTGCACCCGACGGTACTTTCGTCGTCGTATCGCGCCTGGATGCCCCGGGCCACCGACTCGCCTTCGGCATCGTGCGCGCCCCGCATCGCCGGAGAGCCCATCGCGGAGCAACCCAGCGACACCGCGAGCCCCGCGCCGAGGCGCACCGCTATCCAACGCCATTGCCTGTGCATGGAATACCCCCTCCGCGTGTGGGTCCGTGGCTGTCGCGGGCGCCGCTCAGCGAACCTGCTGATCGGCCGCGTCGTAAACGAAGGCTGCCGCCCCACCAGCCCGGCTCGGAAGGGTCATGCGGATGACCGGCACCCACCGCCCCGTCATCGACTTGAAATCGGCCTGGTTCTGCCCGGCTTCCGACTTGCCCGTCTGGCTGCCCGCCATATAGAAAAACGCTTCGAGGGGGAGGCGCGCGTCGTTTTGCGCCCAGGTGCCGACCATGACCTCATTCTGGAGCGAAAAATACCGGGGCAACTGACTGCGAATGTCCGCCTGGGCCTGGAAGGCTGCGCTGGCCGATGTCGCCGACGGATGGAGCGCGAATCCGCATTGGTCCGTATAGCGATTGGGCACGTTGCCGAAACGCGCCATCCACTGGCTGGCGGTGACGATGCCCTGATCCTGGCATGGGCCCGTATTCGCCACGGTCGCCGTGGTGTTGGCGCCGCAGCCGTCGTTCCTGCCTCCCGTGCGGTTGTGGGTGTCGGCATCGAACGGAAAAATGCATAACACCGTCAACTGCGTATAACCGTCGCTCGGCGCGTCGGCATAGAAATACGGAAGCACGATGAATCCATTGGTGTAGCCAAACGCCAAGGCGCTGAAGCCGGAATCCTTGCGCAGCCAGGAAAACGACACGCCGTTCCTGATCGGCGCCGTGGGCCGCGGATTCCATACGTAATAGGCACCGCGAACCGTCGCCCGCAACAGGATGCCCGAGCACAGGACCGCCGGAAGCCGATCGCGCGTGGCCCTGTTTTCGTTATAGCGCTCCTGGAGATGCCTCGCGACATCCGACCCACTGAGGCGACCGGTGTCGCCTGGCATGGAGGACGCGGCCGATGGCGCGGCAACGGGCGGCGGCGGGGAGGCCCCCTCTCCGGGCCGGGTTTTCAGGCCCGAACAGGCGGCGAGTCCGGCCAGAAGCAGCACAGCGGCGAGGCGAAGCAGCGGCCGGCGAGCGTCCATGACGTCATCCTTGTCGTTGAGGGTCCAAAACCCGGGGCTCCGTGCCCCAGCCTCATGATTCGCCACGACGAACGATGCGGCAATGCCTCTTTCGATGTAGGCGACGCCTGCCCTTTTCCGGACATTCCAAGCCCAGCCCGAAACGAAAAACGCCACCCGGGGGTGGCGTTTTCGAGGACGCGGGACGGTGCGGTTATTTGCTTCCCATCCGCGACTTCAGCGCGTCGATGACACGGCGCACGCCATCGGCGTCACCCTGCGCGCGCACCTCGCTACCGGTGCCGCTCTCGTTGATCGTCAGCACCACCATGTGCTGCTTGCGACCGTTGGACGACGAGGAAGCGCCCTCGTCGTCGTGCTTGCCACCACCGAACATGCGGCGGAACAGGCCCGGACGCTCCTCGGACGCGGCGCCCTGGCTGACGGCGATCTGATAGGTGTGAGTGGCGTCGTCGTGGGCGGTGACCTTGCCCAGGTCACCCACGCTCAAGAGCTCACCGATGCGGCGATAGGCGGCATCCGGCGCATCGGTCAGCACGAAGCCGTCGGACACCGGGGCGGCACCCTGGGTCGCCTGGGCGTCGCCGCCGGCAGCGCCGGCAGCGCCGGAGCCCACGTCGGGGATCACCAGGGCGGCGCTGGTCGACGGGGTGTCGAGGCCCGGCGGGATTTCGAGCGGGGCTTCCTGCTGGGCCCTTTCCCAGTCCTTCTTGGAGCGGAACGCGCCGCAGCCGGAGACGACCAGGACGGACAGGAGCAGTGCCGGGACGACCAGCGCGTACGAGGTTTTCTTCATGAACGAAAGTTCCGTTGGATCCGTTGAAAGGAAGGGCGTCAGGCCGCGGACGCCAATGGTGCCAGAGCCGCGAGCGTTTCGCGCACCCGGTTCAGCGCCGGACCGGCCGCCAGCTCGACCAGGGGCAGGCGCGGAGCCGCCGAACCCAGCCCCAGCGCGGCCAGGCCGGCCTTGACGGGAATGGGATTGGGCGCGCAATTGAGGGCATCGATCAGGGGGGCCAGGCGAGCCGCGGCCTGGGCGGTGCGGGCGGCGTCGCCGGCTCGGGCAACGTCGCACAACTCGCGGAAGGCCTGCGGCACGAGGTTGGCCACCACCGAAATGGTGCCCGCGGCGCCGGCGAGCATGGCCTCGTGGGCCGAGCCGTCGTCGCCGCTGAGGTAGACGAAATCCGGGCGGACAAGTTCCGCGATGGCGCGAATGCGCTCGCTGTCGCCCCGGGCCTCCTTGATGCCGACGATGGCGGGGTGGTCGCGCAAGGCCGCCACGGTCTCCGGAGCGATGTCACAACCGGTACGCGACGGCACGTTGTAGAGCACCACCGGCAAACCGCCCTCGTCGGCCACGACGAG
>CAJYHU010000074.1 GCA_913774655.1 uncultured Luteibacter sp.
TCATGGTCGCCGGCAAGGTCGCCGTGGTCTGCGGCTACGGTGACGTGGGCAAGGGCTGCGCGCATTCGCTCAAGGGCTTCGGCGCCCGCGTGATCGTGACCGAAATCGACCCGATCAACGCCCTGCAGGCGGCGATGGAAGGTTTCCAGGTCACCACCGTGGAAGACACCCTGGGCATGGCCGACATTTATGTCACCACCACGGGCAACAAGGACATCATCACGCTGGAGCACATGGCGAAGATGAAGAACAACGCCCTGGTCTGCAACATCGGCCACTTCGACAACGAGATCCAGATCGACCGCCTGAACGCCTCGAAGGACGCGACCCGCGAAACCATCAAGCCGCAGGTCGACCGCTACACCTTCACCTCGACCGGCCACAGCATCTACATGCTCGCCGAGGGCCGCCTGGTGAACCTCGGTTGCGCCCACGGCCATCCGAGCTTCGTGATGTCCAACAGCTTCTCGAACCAGACGCTCGCCCAGCTCGACCTGTGGGCGAACAAGGATAAGTACGAAAAGACCGTGTACCGCCTGCCGAAGAAGCTCGACGAGGAAGTCGCCCGCCTGCACCTCGCCCAGATCGGCGTGAAGCTCACCACCCTCACGAAGGATCAGGCCAACTACATCGGCGTGCCGGTGGAAGGCCCGTACAAGCCGGATCATTATCGGTATTGATCGGGCGGGTTGTTGGCTCGTGAGAAAGGCGCCCTTGTGGCGCCTTTCTTTTTGATTTGACCCACGCGGCACGAAACTGCGAGCATCCGGCAGGTCGCCGAGGGAGCGACGTTACGGGGGACAATGGAATGAGCAACGACACGAGATGCCTCATCTTGTTGGTGGGCTTTGCCTTCTCGGCTATTGCGCCGGCCCAGAACAAGAAAGTCACTTATTACTATACCGATTCTCAGGGCACCGTTCTCGCTACGGCGGACGAGCAAGGCAATATTCTGACCACGGCGGAGCGGCGCCCCTATGGAGAGCAAGTGCTGGGGGATTCGGAGCCCGGCCCCGGATACACAGGGCACGTGAGCGACCCGGATACGGGGCTCATCTACATGCAAGCGCGCTATTACGACCCTGCGGCAGGTAGATTTCTAAGCACAGATCCGATATCGCCCTCGACAGGCGACTCGTTCAATTTCAATCGCTATGACTATGCCAACAACAACCCTGTAATAAATACCGACCCTTCTGGGAAGATAGTTCACCTGACCAATAACGAGGCAACCCTCGTCGAGCTGATCAACTCCAGAGCATTGGGAACGTTCGGTGCCGACAAAGATGGGAATCTTCAACTGAACGATGCCAAAGGTGATGCATCCAAGTATTCCAGCACCTACACGGCGGAACTCAAATCTGCGATCAGCAGTAAATCAGTGATTTCCATTTCGATAGGAAGAACTTACACCGATCCCCGCAGCGGAGTCATCAAGAAGGTAGATGTTGATGCGGGAGGCGGAGTAACGATTGGTGCCAGAAGCGGCGGCAATCAGAAGGTGGTCATTTCCGGAAACTCGAATACAACGCTCAAGGATGTTTCCGGCGGACCTTTGCGTGATACCCCAGCCGACATTTTGGCACATGAACTAGGCGGTCATGCCATTCCTCACATCACAGGCACTCAGACCGGCAACGCTGTGGAGGACGAAAACAGGATCAGAAACGAAGTCCCAGGAAGCGGGCAACGTGCTCCCGAACCTTCGCACCAGGAGTAAACATGACCACCAGAACTTCGAAGAATTCAAAAATACTGCCGTTGAGCATCTTAGCCTCTGCTCTACTCTGCTGCTCACAAGCTGGACTCTCCAACCAATACAAGGAAACCAGCCTTTCGCAAAAGGTAGAAAACTCCGACCTGGTGCTAATAGGAAAAATTGCCTCCATCAACTCAAAGTCATGTGTTGAACTGAGTAGCTGTGCATCCGTGCAAGTAAAATCACTGCTCAAAGGCACACCACCCAAGGACTTCGAAATATTATTCAACGGGCCGATCGCGGAGGAGAATCCCCTATGCTGCAAAATCGGGGAAACATACCTTATGTTTTTAAGGAAGTTCAAAGACAGATATTATCAATCAACGAATGGACCCTATGGAATTTACCCAATCGAGATTCCGTAGATCTCGGCCGTCACAGGAGTTTTGAAGGACGAGCTCAATATCGGACAAAAGTACGCCCTCCTTCTACGTTACATGAGGAACCAGATCGGACTGGATCGTTCGCCAAGAAGCAGCTCTCTTTGGTCGCGGTGAACTCGGCGCCATAGTACCTTCCGAAGCGTACGAAAGCCGGCTTGCCATACAAGCGCATCAGCCGTGACAAGGTCAGGATCACATCCTGCCCTCGAAGACTGGCGCCGACCTCGATGGCCAGACACTCCCGGGTAAATTCGTCGATCACGCAAAGCAGCTTCAAGCTACGCCCATCAACCATTGATCGTGAACGAAGTCGTAGCTCCACACCGCGTTGGGGCGCACAGCGCCGGGAAGACGGATATCGCTGCCGCTGCGACGGCGCTTCGGCCGCCGACGCGGGATGCTTAAGCCCAGCTCGCGCCACAGCCGCCGGACACGGGCTTCGCCCACGGCCAACCACGCCGCCATGTGCCGGTAGGGTCTGAGGCGACAACCGTGTGCCTCGTCGTAGGCACCGGCCTGCGCCGGTGCGACGGGCTTTACCCATCTTTCCATCTGGATGGAAAGATATATACTGCGGACAACCTCGCCGAGATGCCCGCATGCCCGCCATCAGCTTCGAGTTCTTTCCGCCCAAGACCGACGAACAGCGCGACCAACTCGACAAGGCCGCCGAGCGCCTCAAGGCGCACGCGCCCGACTACGTCTCGGTCACCTTCGGCGCCGGCGGTTCCACCCTCAGCTACACCGGCGAGACGGTCAAAAGGCTGCGCAACGAACACGGGCTGTCGGTGGCGCCGCACCTCTCCTGCATGGGCGGCACCAAGGCCGAGATCCGGGCTCTGCTCGACGAATACCGCGAGCGCGGCTGCCGGCGGATCGTGGCGCTGCGCGGCGACCTGCCCTCCGGCATGGCCTCGCCGGGCGACTTCCGTTACGCGGCCGAACTGGTGGCGTTCATCCGCGAACATAGCGCCGACCACTTCCACATCGAAGTCGCGGCCTACCCCGAAACGCATCCCCAGGCCGACAACGCCCTCGCCGACCTGCGCCACTTCAAGGCCAAGTGCGATGCCGGCGCGAACGGAGCCATCACCCAGTATTTCTTCAACTCCGATGCCTACTTCCGCTTCGTCGACGACGTGACCCGGCTCGGCGTCAGCCTGCCGATCGTGCCGGGCGTCATGCCCATCGCGAACTTCAGCCAGCTGCGCCGTTTCTCCGACCAGTGCGGCGCCGAAATCCCGCGTTGGATCGTCAAGCGCATGCAGGCCCACGGCGACGACGCCGCCTCGATCCGCGAACTCGGCGCCGACGTGGTGGCCGAACTGTGCCGCCGCCTGCTCGACGGCGGGGCGCCGGGGCTGCACTTCTATACGATCAACCGTGCCCGCGCGACCACCGCGGTGCTGGAGCGGCTCGCCTCCTGAGCGGCCGTCACCTGGCGCAGGCACGGCGGCGGCGATGATGGCGCCCCGTCGTCGCCCCGCGTGCCATCGCGTGAAACCTCTCCTCCTCGCCCTGCTGCTCACCGCACCGCTGCCCGCCTGGGCGCAGGACGCGATCCATCGCTGCGTCGGCGCGGACGGCAACCCGATCTTCACCGACCAGCCCTGCGCCGCGCTCGGCGCCACGCCGGCCGTGCCCTCGCCGGTGGCGACCGCAGCCGAGCCACCCGCCGGCGTGCTCTGCGCGAGCGATCTGGAAGACCTCCGCGTGGGGCTCTCTCGCGCCTTCGCCACCCACGACGCCAATCGCGTCGGCGCCCTGGTGCTGTGGAACGGCTACGGACGTAACGGCGCGGTCGACACCCTCAAGCGCATGGAGAGCCTCGTAAAACAGCCCCTGCTGTCCGTCGACGGCGACGAACGCTCCGGCATCGAGGTGGTCGCCGGCACCACCGGAGCCACGCAGCAGACGCATTTCGGGGTCACGCGCGAATCCGGGTGCCTCTGGCTGCGGCCGCCGGGCTGACCCTCCGCCACCGTACTGACGCGACGCGCCATGTCCCCTCCGGCGCCAGCCGTTATCATGGGCGGTCCTTTGTGGAGCGTCCCCATGTCGCAGAACTACCCCGAATGGATCTGGCAGAACGGCCAGATCAAGCACTGGCGCGAAGCCACCGTCCACGTGATGGCGCACGCGTTGCACTACGGCTCCTCGGTCTTCGAGGGCATCCGCAGCTACGAGACGCCTGACGGCGCGGCGATCTTCCGCCTCACCGACCACCTCAAGCGCCTCTACCTGTCCGCGAAAATCTACGACATGGACATCGGCTACTCGGTGGACGAACTGGCCGAAGCCTGCCGCGCGGTGGTCAAGAAAAATGGGCTGAAAGCAGCCTACCTGCGTCCGGTGTCGTTCCGCGACCTCGGCGGTTTCGGCCTCTCGGCCGAATGCCCGATCAGCACGGCCGTGGCCGCGTGGCAGATGGGCCCCTACCTCGGGCCCGAGGCGCTGGAAAACGGCATCGATGCCTGCGTGTCGAGCTGGCAGCGCTTCGCGCCCAACACGATCCCGGCCGGCGCCAAGGCCGGCGGCAACTACCTCTCGGGCCAGCTCATCGCCCGCGAGGCGCGTCGCCTCGGCTTCGGCGAAGGCATCGCCCTGGCCTCCACCGGCCTGCTGAGCGAAGGCGCGGGCGAGAACCTGTTCCTCGTGTTCGACGGTGCGCTGCATACCACGCCCGCGAGCGCATCGATCCTCACCGGCATCACGCGCCACACGCTCATCACCCTGGCCCGCGAAGACGGCATCGAAGTGATCGAGCGCGACCTGCCGCGCGAGTACCTCTACCTCGCCGACGAAATCCTCATGTGCGGCACGGCGGCGGAAGTCACGCCGATCCGCTCGGTGGACGGCAAGAAGATCGGCAGCGGCAAGGCCGGCCCGGTGACGCGCCGCCTGCAGGAGCTGTTCTTCGGCCTGTTCGATGGCAAGACGGCGGATCGCTGGGGCTGGCTCGAGCCGGTCTGACCGATGACCTATCGCGCGCAAGGCGCACTCCACCCCGCC
>CAJYHU010000075.1 GCA_913774655.1 uncultured Luteibacter sp.
CCACCGCCTCCATCTTCTGCGCCTGCCGCAGCGATTCGAGTTGCTGGCGCTCCACCGTGATGTCACGGCCGGTGGCATAGATGTGGCCGTCCTCGAACGCGCCCACCCAGGCGATGGTGCGGTACGAACCATCCCGGTGGCGCAGCCGGAACTCGGCGGGCACGGACACCGGGGCCGACGTGATCCGCTCTCGCAGCTGCGCGGCGTCCGCGAGATCGTCCGGGTGGATCACGCTCGCCAGGCTACGGCCGATGAGGTCTTTGCGCTCCACCCCGAGCAGCGTGGTCCACAGTGGGTTGACGTTGCGGATGGTGCCGTCGGGGAGCGCGATGAGCATGAGCTCCTGCCCAAGCGCCCACATGCGGTCGCGCTCGTTGGTCCGGCTCTCCACCTCGGCCTTCAGTTCATTGTTAGCCTCGTGCAGCCGTCGCTGTGATGCCAGCAATGCTTCCTCGTTGATGACTTCCTGCGTGACGTCCAGTGCGTGGTTCAGTAGACCGACGATGACGCCGTCCTCGTCGCGGATGGGACTGACGCTGTAATCCCAGTAGGTCGTGACCATCGCACCGTCACGCTCCATCGGCAGGAAGAACCGCTTGGCGAACACGGGCACGCCGGTTTCCATCACCGGCACGAAGGTGGGGGCCAGGCGATCCCAGATGTCGGACCAGACGACGCGAAGCGGTTCGCCCAGCGACATGGGCTCGCGATGCCCCAGCGCGGGGGCGTAAGCGTCGTTGTAGATGAGCCGCATCTCCGGCCCCCAGAGCAGCGTGCCGAGCAGCGAGGTGTTCAGCACCATCGACACCATGGTCCGCAGCGCGGGCGGCCAGCCTTCCGGCGGCCCGAGGGGGTGGGCGCTCCAGTCATGGGCACGCATCTTCGCCCCCATCACGCCACCGCCGGTAAGGAATGTCAGGTCGGGATTCATGGGGCTCCGGGGGGGCGGCCGGCGGTCCGGCGCTGACGGTATGGTCCCACACCTGGGATGCAAGGGCACGTCGCGTCGGAGGCCCTCAAGGGTCCGATGGCATGACTGGTCGCTGGCCAGCCGTAGCCATCGACCGCGTCGCCCCCGCCTGACGGAGCAGCGAAAGAAAATCATCGAAGGTGACGTACGACTGGAGCACGATCGGGGGCTGGTGGGGCATGTCCTGGGCCAGGAGGCCTCTGCCGTGGAACGATCCGGGCAATTGCAGGCATGCGAACAAAGCGCGCTCGACGCATGCGATGGACCGGCAACGTTGCTGGATGCGAGTTACGCGCCCGCACCTTTCAACGTCAAGAAGAACGCACCCGATTCAGAGCTATCGAGCGTTCGCGCACGCTATCAATGCCTTTCACGCTGAACGCGCCGCAGCATCCGCACTGACGCTCGGCACCGAGCATGACGCGGCGCAACAAGCCAACGCCGTTTCGCGTCGGTCACGGCGCTCGACGATCAAGGCCCTCAATCCCCTCTTGGGAATGTGAAGCGCACTTCACAATTTCGCGTGCATCCATTCGCCTCCGCCGTTCGTATCACTTGTAGCCCAACCACGGGCCGACAGAGGACTCACCATGAAGATGCACTCCATGAAACGCGCGTCGCTCGCTGCCTTGACCCTGGCCATGGGCCTGGCCGTATCCGCGCCGGGCTTCGCCCAGGACACGGCGGGCACGGAACAGACGGTGATGGTCGGCGGCGCCGCCATGTACCCCAGCAAGAACATCGTGCAGAACGCTGTGAACTCCAAGGACCACACCACGCTGGTCGCGGCGGTGAAGGCGGCTGGCCTGGTCGACACACTCTCCGGCCCCGGCCCCTTCACGGTGTTCGCGCCGACCAACGAAGCGTTTGCCGCGCTGCCGAAGGGCACGGTGGAAAACCTGGTAAAGCCGCAGAACAAGGCGACGCTCACCAAGATCCTCACCTATCACGTCGTTCCCGGTCGTTACACGGGCAAGGACCTGATGGCCCTCGTATCGAAGGGCGGCGGCAAGGCCTCGCTCACGACGGTCGAAGGCGAACCGCTGACGGTCATGCAGTCGGGCGATGCGCTGACGGTCACCGATGCGAAGGGCGGCGTCGCCCACGTAACGATCGGCGACGTGATGCAGTCCAACGGCGTCATCCATGTCGTGGACAAGGTGTTGATGCCTTAAGTCCCCGTCCGGCGTGACGGCCACTCGCCGTCGCGCCGGAACGTGGCGAATCACGGCGTCGGATGAATCGATGCGACGCGTCGCCGCGCGCGAGGCGTCGTCTGGCGTTTAACGTTCAGACGACGCCAGTCTCTTCCTTTGCCTCGGCTTCTTCTACGTTGGCGACGGGCGGCGGGAAGTGATACCAGGCTTCATGGGGCGAGGATTGCTTGCACGACAGACAGGCCGTCATCGACCAGAAATGGCCGCATCCCGGGCAGCATCCGGCTGTCCAGAACGTATTCCAGACCGTGCGACATCCCGAACCGGGCTCGCCAGGTGCGCAGACCCAGCGGCTGTCGGCTTTCGGCTCCCAGCGACACAGCGGACAATGGATGTGGGCTTCGCGATTCATTGGCAGATCCTGTTGCCCTAGGGCGCTAAGCGGGGCACGGCGCATTGCTTGCGCATGGCATGACCTTGCGGCCTGCGAAGTATTCATTGATCGACGTCGACATGTCCACCGTCCGTTGACCACCCATGAACCGCGACGGTTTTTTTAACCGGGACGCCGATTCACCCAAGCACTGGGTGCGCCGTGCATTCAATCAGGGTCGGCGTTGAGGCGCCGAGCGTCGATGGTGTCGCGCCGAAAGCCAAGCGGTTGCGCGACGAAACCATGCGACGATCTCCGCGTGAGATGCCGCCTCGATCGTTATGATTCATGCCCCATCGCCCATGCGGTGCCTTACGGCATCAAGTACGTTTTGAGCAGCACGGCGATTTGGATTTCATCCCCCCGCTAACGGTGATTGGCCGTAAAGGAGTCTCCCGCGCCAACACTGAGGCGTTGGCGAGATCGGAAGAGCGTCGTGTAGGGAAAGAGTGTAG